>JANNCG010000126.1:0-2339 GCA_031386385.1 Myxococcales bacterium | reverse complement strand
GGACCACCGGCCATTCAATTTGTCTCGCTGAACACCGTTCGACTCGGCGAGTACGAGGTGGCCGACGCCGCTGCACATCCCGCTGGATCGCATCCTGTTCCGCCGACGGTCCATCTCTCTGTTGTGCGCGATGACAGCAGTGCACCGGCAGAGAGCGTTCGATGGATGCGAACATGCGCCGTCGGACAAGATGGGGCGTGCGCTGGTGGAGGGGTCTGTGGCGAGGTCCACTCGACGCCGGGTCGCGGGGTCTGTGTTGCACAAACGGACGCATTTTTGGCCGTCAATCGACCCTGCCCGACGGGCACGACAGAGCTAACTCTCGGGCACCCGGGCGAGTATTCGCTGCCCGTCCACGCAGCGCCCGGGCCGTTTTCTGCGTGTCTTCCAGCGTGCAACAGCCACGGACAGTGCCCTCCAACCCTTCGGTGCGAGCGCAACCCACAGGGCGCTGGGGCGTGCGTTCCGTTGTGAGCGATGGGCGAAACGTTAGACAAAATTCAGCAGTCTCGCTGCTGTTCACGAGCCTATTTCTGATCGACGCGTGCCTGATCACCGCACAAACAACAAGACATTTAAACGTCGAGCCTTCCCTGCAACATCCGATCGGTGACGCTGCGTTCAGCGCTCCCAGCGACGCAAGTGTTGAACCCCTCACCGCGCAGCTCGACAGCGGCGCTGACACCCCAAGCGCCGGAACCCTCCCCAACCGAGCCGACTTTGTCATCCGCCGTGGCACCGCGCTCTGTCACCGTGGATCGCGTCTTCGCCTCGTTGGATCCAACGCATTTTATCTTCAAGAAGAGAGCGCACGCGAGGCCCTCGGGTGGACCGGCTCGCTAACGTCTGTACACGACACCTTCGCCGCCGCCCGTCGCAACGGGGTCCGTGTGCTTCGAATGGCGGCGTTTAACGAGAGGCTTGCTGATCCTGCGGTGATCCAAAGCGCCGCAGGCGTTCTCGAAGAGAACGGGCTTCGTGCCCTCGATCGTGTGATCGCGCGCGCTGCTGACGAGAACATCTATCTGGTGATGGTCCTGAGTAATTATTGGGACGACTATGGCGGTCTGCCTGCATATTTTCGGTGGTTTGGTCTTCCTAGCGACTACGATCACCGCGCCCAATCGATGCTGGATCCACGGGTACAGCAGGCACTCAAACAATACATAAGTGCGTTAGCGCAACGCACAAACACTGTAACAGGTCGTCGCTATATCGACGAGCCAACTATTCTCGCTTGGGAGCTGATGAACGAGCCCCGAGGGACCAACCTTCATGACGGAGGGGTGCGCTTCGCCGGTATGATTCACTCGCTCGCACAGACACTGCGGACCGCCGGAGCGCAGCAGCTTATTGTGGCTGGAGACGAGGGGTACGACAGCGATCCGAGCGGGTACGACATGCACTTTTGGCGCACGATGGACGATCGCTTAATCCACCCTGATCGCGGTGAGAGCTTTCGTCGCGTGGTCAATGACCCCCTGATTGATGTGGCGACGGTGCATTGGTATCCGGACCACTGGAGGGTTCCGGTCGGGATGGCCCGCGAGGGGGGCGTGCGGTGGTTGCGTGAGCACGTGGCGATAGCGGCCGAGGCAAACAAGCCCGTGTTGTTCGAAGAGTTTGGCCTCATGCTGGCGCAGCACCCCTCGCTGAGCGAGCGACGCCAAAGCTACAACGTCTGGTTTTCTGCGGCATTTTCTGAGGACTCCGTCGCCGCGGCCATGCCGTGGGGCATGCACTACAGTCCCAGTTTTCGCGAGCTCAACGGAATGCAGTGGGGCGCTCGCTCGGACGAAGCTGACCCCTATGCGCTGATGGTTCGCAGCTGGGCTGAGCGGTTTGCAGACAGAGCGCAGCAAGACTCTACTGCCTGTCGGGGAGATTAAACACCGTGAGTTTCGCACTGTCGAATCAAACAGCAAATCACTCATTGTGCATCAACTGGCATGCTTGATGGCGATGAACGTCGCGGTGCGGTATGGCGACGCAGGCTTGCTGCGGCACCCAGTGCACCGCGATGCACCCCGACCCCGACCCCAGTCGGATCGATTGCCGCAATACCCTCCCCATTGCCAAAAGCACCCCTCACGAACCCTGAGTGGCGCAAGCCACGAAGGGACCCTGAGGGCACAGTTTGTGACTCAGTGTGCCCAGCAGCCCGAAGGCCCCTGCGAGGAGGCTTGCCCTCATCGCAGGCCACAGCGTACCGTCCCTCCCCTCTCGGGAGCCCAATGACCACACTCACAGCAGCCGCCAAACTTACCCTGTCGTCCACCGTTCGTGCCCTGCGAGAGCGCCTGCTCACGGACCTGCACAACGAGGCGGATAGGCGCTAC
>JANNCG010000087.1:0-11867 GCA_031386385.1 Myxococcales bacterium | reverse complement strand
CAATGTCAGGGCAGTTATCCATGGCATTGGCAACTCCATCTCCGTCCCGATCATTCATATCCGGGGGCGCGCACATGGTGGTGTTTGCGTTGAGTGGGCATGGATCACAAGCATCGCCAAGCATGTCCATGTCTGCGTTGCCTTGGACCATATTGTCGATAGGACGAACGGGGTTAAACACCGTGGGACAGTTGTCCATAGCGTTGGGAATTCCATCACCATCTGTGTCCGTCATGGACGACACTCCCGTATACACCGTGGAGCCATTGACGCTCGCCGCCGGCGCCATTACGCGGGTGCGTGCGGGGAGGCACGAGGGCTCGTTCATGATCGTTCCACCGCAGAAAAACAGCGGATATTGTGTCATGTTCGCGGTCTGAATAGCCGCCAGAGTGCGTCCTCCCGGTTGCGTTGAAACACACACGCGCTTCATCGTTCCACAGACATCCAAGGTCTCGCACATCATGCCCATGGGGAGCGCGCTGACCACAGCGGCATCGCCGTACAACGGAGTCCCACCGCGAAGCACCAACGCGACGCTTGTTGGGCTCGCCTCAATCACCGCCCGGTGATCGCGCTGCATGCGTGCATCAAAGATGGTGATGTCTGCCAGCTGCCCGTTAGCGAGGGTCCCTAAGTTGCGCTCGAAGCCTAGCGCCGCCGCCGAGTTGCGAGTGGTCATCAACCACAGCTGCTCATCGGTGAAGAAACCTCCGAGAAAGTTGCGGTTAAGCGCATCGGCACACTTCATCTCGCGAGGCATGTTCATCGACCCCGAAGCCAGCCAGTCAGTGCCAAGGGCGATGTTGACACCCAGTCGTGCAAACTCTGTCACGTGCGCGGTGTCGCCGTAGAGCGCAATGTTTGAGCGTGGAGACCAGATCAAATCAGTCCCGTCCCGAGCCATCTCTGCGATGTCGATAGGCAACAAAGCGACACCATGAATAAACGCGCTCTGCTGTTGGACCACATCGTTTGCGCCCATTTTTGCGCACAAAAACTCATTTCGTGCAGACTGCTCAATGCCCTCGGCGATGTGTGGCGTGTAGGCCGAAAATCCCATTGTGGTCTCTGCGGTCGCCGGTGGATTAGCGCCCGCGCAGCCCATACGAAGCTCATTGCCCGAGGCGTCTCCGTACGGAAACGTGTCGTAGTTTACCGTTGGGCCCATCACGCCTTCGAGCAATGTTGTGCTCGAAGGGCTGTTCGCGTCTAGGTTGCGAAGAAATCCTACGGTGCCTCCGCTTCCGTTGACGCTGGTGGCACCGCCCATCACGTGGCGCAGCTCAATCCACGCGAGCTGATTGGCATTCGCGGCTCCTCCGCGATTTGGGACAGTCCGGTGTCCGTCATGTCCAGTGCGCCAATCGTGACGATGCTCATAGCGCTCGTCGCTGATCGTCGCTGGCTGTTGGTTGTTTAACGGGAGGTGTTCGTGTGCGTCGATCAAGCCCGGAGAGACCACGCCGTCGGGACACACGACCTGTGTAGCGCCCATACCCATCGCAGCACAGTCACAGCCCACACAGGTGATTCGACCCATCGCGTTGACCGACACTTGACCGCCGCGAAACACTTGTCCGGGCGTAAGGATGTCACCGGTAATGAGCAATCCCGGGCCGTTTCCAGTGACTTGGCAGGTTCCGCTTGCAAGGGAGGGGAGAGCATCGCCTGGACAAGTGGTGATTACCAGCGGCGTGGGTCCTGGGCCACCATCACTCGATCCATCGGGGCCTGGGACGAAAGTGTCCTCAACCATTCCATCCACAGCGGATGGAATGTCCATCGTCACGACATCGCCAGTAGTCGGACGATCTGTGGAGGCATCGCCAGACAACGGTTGCGGTCCGCACGCTAAAAATCCAGCGGACGAGAGCAGAAAAGAAAAACAGCCCACAGTCCGAGTGACTCGAGCTCCTGCGGGCGTCAAAAGCTGTTTACGAGATTGCATACCTCGCACGATACACGAATTGCATGTGACGGGGGTGTGCACTTGCGACAGCCATGGAGCGCCATGGCGGTTTGGGTAAAACCGCCAGGTAGACCGCCAGGGGGGGTCTCATTTTTGCGGCAAAAATGGCCCATTTTTGCACCTCGTGCGTTGGTACGCCTCACGCATAGGGATCTGTTCACTCCCCATGAGACATACCGAAACAATAGACACTGTGATGGATCCCGAAGATCCACAATCGCGTTTTCGACGCCTCGGGCCTGAGTCGCTTTCGGACCAAGAGCTTCTCGATATCTTTTTAAACAATGGCCGATCTCAGCGCTCCTCCGCACGGTACGCGAGTCGCGTGCTTGAGACATACGGAAGCGTCCGCTCGATGCTGCGTGCGGGGTACGGTGAGCTCGCGCTTGAGCTCGGCGACCATCGTGCGGCTCGGCTGTGTGTGGCCAATGAGCTGATCCGTCGCGCGATGTGCGAGCGATTAACGCCTACAATCGCGCTTCGATCAAGTCGCGACGTCCAACGCGCGTATGGGCCTTTGACCGAGAATACCCCCGACGAATGCATTCGCGTGGTGCTCTTGGATATCCGACAGCGTCCACTTGTTGAGCGGGTGGTGGCACGTGGCGGCGCGTCTTCGTGTCCGGTAAGCGTGCGAGACATTTTTGCGATGGCGGTGAGAGAGTCTGCCGCGGCAATGATTCTCATTCACAATCATCCCTCAGGTGATCCATCTCCGAGTGAAGAGGACATCTCTCTTACGCGCGCACTTGCGCAAGCCGGAATGGCGCTCGGTCTTCCGCTCATTGATCACGTCATTTTGGGTCAAGGGTCAGCGTTTAGCTTTCTCGACGCAGGAATTTTGCCCATCGATTCATCGCTGGAGTCCGAACAATGAAAGCGATCTTACTCTTGTCGCTGCTGCTTCAAGTGCGGGGAGCGTCCACAGAGACGCACGAGTGGACGGGGTGTCCAGCACACGCGGCGATCGACCGGATTGAGGGAGAGACTGCCGTGCTGGTCCTTGGATTTGAGGGCGTCCGGACCATCGCGATGAGCCAACTGCATCGTCGCAATGGCGCGATTCGCGAGGGAATGATCGTGTATCGGTCGCGAGAAAACCGTTGCGAAGTGCGAGAGTCCTCACTGGGGTTGCGCCGGCGAGTTGAAGCTCGCTTGCGGTCAATGAGTAGATGACGCGCGGTTGAATTGCTGCGAAAATATCCCAACCCGTGAAGATCAACTCAAAACACACTCTCTGTTTGGCGCTTTGCTTGGCTGCCACGGCGCTCTTGGGTGCTTCAAGGGCTGAAGCACAAGACACCTGGAGCTCGCCGTTTGGTGGCGTTCGTCGTTTGCATCGGGTGACCGCGAGTCAAAACATCAATCTGCTCGTGATTGATTTGTGCGCGGCGGGGATCTCTGCGAGAGCCACGCAGCCAAACGAGGGGCATCAAACGGTTCCGAGCTTTGCCGGTGCGGTGGGCGCACAAATCGCGGTGAACGCTAATTTTTACAACCCTGGTAATTGGCGACAGCTCGATGGCGTTGCGGTGGGCAACGGGATGCGCTGGGTGAGCAGCGATCACAACTACACGGGGCCTGTAGGGTTTGGGCAGGGACGTGTGAGTATTGTTGCTCACTCGGTCATCGCAGATCCTGAGGCGTGGATGCGTGAGGTGGTCTCGGGTCATCCTACGGTGGTGATCGCAGGGGCGACGCCCGACAACAGCGGGGATTGGGCATTGTGTCCCCGAAATCCCAGGACCGCAGTGGGTCTAAGTCGCGATCATCGGACGCTCTTTCTCGCGGCGATTGATGGTCGAGCGCCGGGACGAGCTGGCATGACCTGCAATGAGCTGGGGCAGTTTATGCTCAGTGTGGGGGCCTACGACGCTGTCAATCTTGATGGCGGCGGCTCGACCGTCTTGTGGATGCAGGGGCTTGGGGTGGTCAACCGGCCATCCGATGGAGCGCTACGATCTCCAGCAAATCACCTCGCGATTTATGCGCGTGGAGCGGGACCTGCGGCGCACTGTCCTGACGCTGCGCCCGTGTGTACTCGTCGCTGCGAGGGGACAAATTTGGTCGGCGCAGATTGCTCGCGTGGGGACTGTGGAGCCTTTGGTTCGGACTGTGTGGACGACGCTCTCGGCGCGCGCTGCCGGTTTGCATTTTGTCCCGCGCGTGGCGACGCGGATATCTGTTTTGCGGGTACGCACTCAGGTCACTGTCATGACGGAGCGCTGTCCATGCATGTTGACTGTGCCGTTGACGCAGGGCGCTGTGTCGTGATGGGAGGCGCAGGTCGGTGTGTCGGTGGTGTCTGTCCTGCCGCCGGAAACGCTCGTGTGTGCGTGAGCGATACGCAAATCGGTGATTGCGCCGCAGGGCGACTCACAGGAATGGGTAATTGCGCAGCGTTTGGTGCGCGCTGTGTGGACGACGAGCTCGGTGCTCGCTGTGCGTTTGCATTTTGTCCCGCCCGCGGTGAGCTGGATGTCTGTTGGGGCACCACGCACACGGGGCATTGCCGTGATGGCGCGCTCATTTCTCAGGGAGACTGCGCGCCGTTCGCCGCTGTTTGCTCCAATGCTCCCGCGACACGTGGCCGCTGTGTGTCGGTGTTTTGTACCGTCGACGCAGACACTCCGCCCGAGGCCCGTAGCGCCTGTTGGTTAGAGCCAAACAAGATCGCGCACTGTGACGCCATGGGAGGGTTTCGTCTTGAAGACTGCCCTGCGGGCCAGCAGTGCTCACAGGTTGGTTCGGTTCGGTGCATTCCTGCGGTGTGTCCCGCGATGGGCGAGCGGTCTGTTTGTCTCAACGGGACCACACTGGGGCGGTGTTCTGGGGGCAGCGTGCTCGACGGAGAGGACTGTGCTCGTCGGGGAGGGCGATGTGTTCAGATGGGGACTGAGGCCAGCTGTGAGTACCCTGCAGACGCGGCAATGGTGGACTCTGACGCCGTCGTGGACGCGGCACAGAGCACTGACGGCTCGGGGCGCCTGATGGATGTGAGTCCAAGAAATGACCGCGGAGGGGTTGGGCCGATGGATCCAATGGGGTGTGCCTGTCGGACACAATCTGTGCGATCTCGCAGGAGCCCGCTGCCCAGAGTGTTATTTGGCCTGACCGTGTTGTTGTGGTTGAGGCGCTCTCGAGGGGGTGCAAAAGGCCGCGCAAAAGCTCACGAGGGCTGAATTGCTAAAGCGCCAAAAGACTGAAAACAACGCTTGACAGAATTGCGCGTTCGATGGTTTCTTTCCGCCCCCGTTTTCGAAGGAGTAGATTGTAGTGAAGCGCACTTATCAGCCAAGCCGCACCCATCGTATCCGTACCCACGGATTTCGCGCGCGCATGGCCACTGTTGGCGGTCAAAAAGTGCTTGCAAATCGTCGCCGTAAGGGCCGCAAGCGTCTGACTGTCTCTAACTACAAGAAGTGAAAAACTCACTTCAGTTTTCAACTGTATGGCCTCGGTGAGCATTCTTCGGTTTGTTCACCGACGGCCAAAATCGACCCTGCAATTGATCCTGCGTCGTCGGGTTGGATGACGTCCATACAACAGCAAGTCTCCCTGAGAAATCATTGAGTATTGTGATCGTGCATGCGCGCAACCCAAACGAACCATTTGCTCGGACAGGCAGTTGAAGACTGCTCTCAACGAAGGGCTCTCTCGCGCTGAGCGAGTGCTTCGTCGCGCAGATTTTCTCAACGCGCAAGCCGCGGGCAAGCGGCTACACGGCAAGATTTTCGTGATGCTTTTGCGAGCTCGCGGCGATTTGGCGCCCGCGCGTCTTGGTGTCACAGTCTCGCGTAAAGTTGGTAACAGTGTTGTCCGGCATCTCATTAAGCGATGGATTCGCGAGGTGTTTCGCTGCAATAAAGCGTTGTTTGAGCTCGGCGATGACTGCGTGGTGATTGTGCGCGAAGGCGCAGTGGTTGAGAGTCTTGAGCAGGTGAAGGACGAAATCGTCTCGCTTGTGTCGCAGCGACACAGAGCCAAAGCTCCGCCACAACGATGGGAAAACAACCGAAGAAAGCCCAACGCAAAGCCCTCGCCTGAAGAAAAAAAGAACAAAAATGCGAGCGTCTCGGGCTCTACCCCTGGCCAAAAAGCTCGGACCGACGCAAAACACTCCGGTCCCCGTTCGAACGAATGATCAAAGGTCTATTGCTCATGCTGCTGCGCTTTTATCGCGCGGCTATCTCGCCTTGGATCGGCAATGTGTGCCGATTTGAACCGTCATGTTCGCGGTATTCCATGGCATGTATTGAGACCCACGGGGCCGCTCGGGGCTCGTGGTTGACCGTCAAACGTTTGTGCAAGTGTCATCCTTTTCATCCCGGCGGCTATGATCCTCCGCCTCCGGCGCTCAGTTCGTTGAGTGCACCGTTGACTGAATTTATGGATCCTGTATCCCGCCCCTCGGTCGATGCGGACTCTTCGTCGACAGGAAGTCTGTGACTCTATGGAATCTCGTCTCCGCTCATTGCTGATCATTGGTCTTTTGACTGTTTTAGGTATTTGGTACTACTCCAGCAAAAAAGAGAACCACCGGCCCCCACGCGCCGTCCCCGAGCGCCCCTTGCCGGCTGAAGCTCAACGAGCGCCAGCGCAGATTGTGCAAGTCCGCTCAGGCCCGTTGGTTGCGGACGTGAGTACGCACTCTGGTGCGATTCGCGGATACCGTATCGAGACGCCACAGTTTGGGACATCGCATCGGATGGTGCCCGCAAGCTCATGGTGGCGGCGTGACGAACAACCAGGAATTTCAACGACCAATCGCGAGCCATACTACCCGCTGCGTATGAACGTTGAGTTTCGTCGCGCGGGGATCAACGTCCTGCCGGCCTACCTGACGTTTGACGAGGTCCGCCCCACCGACGGTGGCGTGACGCTTGTGTCGCATCTTCCTGAACAACAGCTTGAGATTCATCGAACCATCAAGCCACACACCCAGTACGCGTTTACCGTTGCGACCCGCGTGATCAATCACGGCGCTTCGGGAGAGCTTCGTGCATCGCAGGGTGTGTATCACTGGGTTGAGCGCAAAAACGAAGACGGACAGATGTTTTCGCAGTCTTGGCGACGCGCAGAGGGCCTGTGTCATCGACAGGGCCGACTGCAGCACGTCACGCGCGACGAGATGAGCAAGCTCGGTGTGGATAGCGATGGAGTCGCACGCAACGCAGAGTGGGTCGCGGTGTCGAACATGTACTTTGTGCAGGCGTTGATTCCACAAGGCGAACAAGCTGCGTGTCACTTGCGCGCAGATGATCTTGGGACCGGCGATGCGCTCGGAAGCGTGCTTGTTGCGCAGTTGTCATGGACTCCTGTGCAGCTGGGGACGGGCGAATCGCACGACTATCGTGTGGTTAGCTACATGGGACCAAAGACCTCGCCCCAACTGGCAGCGGCAGACCCCACACTCAAAGACGCGCTTGATTTGGGCACGTTTGCGGTCATCGCTCGCGGGCTTCTCAAGCTTTTGCAGACGCTGCAGTCGTTTGTGAAAAACTGGGGTATCGCGATCATGCTGCTGACATTGATTGTGCGAACGGCGTTGTTTCCGCTGTTGGCAAAGTCGATGAAGAGCATGGCTGGGATGCAGAAGCTCAAGCCCGAAATTGACGCGGTCAACGCGAAGTACCCCGACGACGCCAACGCCCGTGGTTTGGCCATGATGGAAGTGTATCGTCGCAATGGGATTAGCCCAACCGCACAGCTCACCGGCTGTCTGCCCATGCTCGCGCAAATGCCCGTTTGGTGGGCTCTTTACAGCACGCTTCAGACCTCTGTTGAGCTGTACCACGCGCCACTAGGCCTCTGGATTGTGGACCTGTCCGCACCGGATCCCTTCTTTGTGCTCCCGTTGATCTTGGGCGTTGTGATGTTTTTGCAGCAAAAACTCATGCCTGCGGTCTCGCAAGATCCGACACAAGCCAAGATCATGTTGTGGTTTATGCCGATCTTTTTGACAGTGATTTCGCTGTTTTTGCCCGCTGGCTTGGCGCTCTACATGTTGGTTAACAGCGCTCTGGCGATTGTGCAGCAGAAGATCACCAAGGCCCAAATGGACAAGCTGACAGCCGTCCAAATTAAGGGCGACGATGACCAAGGGACCGGAATCCAAGTGCGCCCCGCCGCCGCGACCGCCGGTCCTAAGGGCAAAAACGCACCCCGAAAGAAGTAACAACCTTCGCATTGCCTCACTACAAAGCTGAAGCAATCAGTGGTATTTTTAAGCCGAAAGAAATTTGATGGAAGACGATCGCGACAACCGACCCGCCGATGACAACGACCGAGACCTTGAAGGCCTCGACGACGAGACCATTGATGAGGTTCGCTGGTTTTTGAAGGGAACACTCGAACGCATGGGCTACGAGGCCACTCTCGATTTGCGTCGAGATGGTCCAGAAGCGTTGCTAGAGATCAGTGGCGCTGATGAAGGGCAAGTGATTGGCAAAAAGGGAATGACCCTGGATGCCCTGCAAGTGCTCTGCAATCGCGTGGCACGAAAGTTCTCGCAGAGTGACCGTGGCTTTGTGGTCCTGGACTCTGGTGGCTATCGCGCTCGACGTGAGAAAAACCTCATGGATCACGCGGTCAAGCTTGGCGAACAGGTCGTCCGCGACCGACGCGCGATCACCATGGAGCCGATGACTCCGCGAGATCGTCGAGTGGTTCACATGGCGCTTGCGCGCTTCACGGGGGTGCGCACACAGAGCGAGGGCGAGGGGACCGATCGTAGGCTGCGGATTATTCCTGTGGCCAAGCGCGACGCGGCTCGTATTGATCCTCGGACACGCGACGTCCGAGACACGCCCAAAGAAGATTAGAGTCCACAGCCTGTGCAACCCGGACAAACCGTGCGCTGTGTTCGCTGCCAGGGTGAGAAGCCTCCGCTGAGCAAGGCGCCGTTTGGCGAGAGCAAAGCGCTGGCCGCTATTGGCGACGAGATCTTGAAGAGCGTCTGTGCGGACTGCTATCGCTTGTGGCTTGAGAGCTCGGTGCGCGTGATCAATGAAATGCGTCTGGATTTGCGAGACGCGCAAGCGCAGCACATCTGGACCGAACAAATGCGGACCTATCTTAATTTGGGCGGAACTCGTGACTCGTGGGCGAGGTTTTTAGATCGTCGCGTGCGTATTGAGACCGTGCGTCACCGCTTTGCGAACGCCACGTTGATTGCGCTCACCGATGAGCGACTGACGCTCACGGATTTTGATGAGACAGAGATTGTTGAGGGGTTTACCGCGGAGAACAACGCAGAGATCGCGCGCGAGTTTGCTAGCGGCAGCGCGAGTATCTCTCGCGACGATGTGCTCACGATTGAGACTGCAGGATAAGGTTTTGGACGCGAGACGGCGTTGATGGGTGGTAGCGGGCGTTTGGTGCTGTATAGTTGCGGTGATCGATGACGACAGAGACACCGACAAACGCTGACTCCACAACGCTCAGTTGGGCAGCCTATGTTGAGCGAGTTCAAACGCTCTCGAAAGGACCACGAGCACGGCTTGCGTGGCTCGTCGTGCACTCATTTGATGACATTCGCGAGCAACGAATCGAGTTCGATCCACGCATCAATGTGCTGCTTGGTAAGAACGGTGCGGGCAAAACCACGCTTCTCGAAATCTTGGCGCGCGTGATCACCTCGGATTTTTCGTCATGGCATCAGCGCGAGTTTGACGTTGAGTATCAGTACGAGCTTAATGAGTGGTTTTGGCGCTATCGAGTGAAGAACACCCGCGATCCTTCGCGCGATGTTGAAGGCCGAGCGGGGTATCGCCCAGACATGTCTGTTCACGCGCACTTCGAAGAGTTCGACCTTCGCGCAGAGTCGGATGGCCGGAAGTGTCGCTGGTCAGATGGCGTTCGGGATGAGACTCACGAGACAGTGGCGTCTCTACGCCTCGCGTTTCTTGCCATACAGTCAGGCGACGAGCGGGGCGTCTATTGGAATCCTCGTTGGTCCCTCTCAATGATACGAACCGGGAACAGAAATCAACTTGGTCGTTTCGACGAAGGCTTAGATTTTTTTCGCACGCTGGTGGATGGCCTGTCGTCCGAGAATCCATTCGTGATGACAATACGGGAATCCCGCCCAGGCGCAGCCGATATTTGGTGTCCCCAGACACTCCAGTGGCTCCTTCTATTTTTGGGACTCGACGGATCCGAGATGCTTTCAAAGCCAACGCAATCCGTCGTATTCTCAGCGGAAAAGCTGAAAATCTCTCAAGCTGTTCTTGATGCGCTTGGGGCGAAGGATGTTTTTGCGGACCTTGGTCGCCCCGAAATTGTGCGCAACGGCGATGCCTCAACAATCACACTGTCGTCGCTCGCGCTTTGGATGGAGCGTAAAAACGGCGACACAGTGAAGCACCCAAATTGGAGTTGGGGCCAGCGGCGCCTTGTCGCATTTGCGCTGTATCTTGCAGCGAATCTCGATGCTGTTGTGGCCGACGAGCTCGTGAATGGAATGCACCACGAATGGATCGAACTATGTTTGCGCGAGCTTGGTGATCGGCAGCTATTTGTCAGCAGTCAAAACCCCATTCTTGTTGATCTTGTTGAGCTGCATTCAATCGAGCAGGTGCGCCGCGCCTTCGTGTTGTGCGAGGTCGTGCCGACAGAGACGGGGCGGACGACGCGTGAGTGGAAGAATCTCGACGAGAAGGGTGCAGAAAAGCTCTTCGAACTACGCTCAAGCAGTCTTCAGAGCACGAGTGAGATCATGCGGTTTCAGGGTTGGTGGTGATGAGCAAGCGTGGGGCGGAGTTGGATTTTTTGCTGTTGTCGGAGGACTCGAGCAAAGCGTGGCCAACGGTGCAAAAGGCGCTGGTGACGCTCTAGCTCCAGAGCATTGATTCTCGGGTAGATCTTGCTCGAGTGTCATTTAGCCCAATTGAAGAGGGCCCCGTGCGGGAGATTCTGCATGCGAACAGGTGGCGCCAACGCCAAAAGAAAGAGCCGATCGATGAGCACTTTCGTTTGCTGCTTAGGGGTATCGCTGCACAGATCGCGCGTTCGAATGGGTTCTGCACATTTCACTACGACGGCGATTCTACCTGGGCCAATCGCAGCGGGAGTGTTGTGGCTCAGCAGTTTGAAGAGTACATCATAGGACCCCTAAGCAAGCATCTTCGCGGGTGGATCGAGAATTCAAGGACGGGCAAAACTCCAGCTGAAATCGAGATGGCTGTCGCGCGCATGATGTCTCGCTTGCTCCCGGTTGTCCCTCACTACTCGATTGAATCGTGGCTGTTTCAACATACAGAGCTTCTTGCCGAGAAGTGTCATTGTCGAGACGCCAAGTGTTCCGAAATTCGTCAGACTTGGTGCAACGATCGCGCCCTCCTCGACGAGATCGTGCAGGTGAAAGAGTGCGTTTGTGTGCGTGACACTGCTAACGCCACGCTTGCCGAAGCGATGACACCGTCTCTTTTCAAAGCCTGTGTGTCCGTCGATAAGTCTCTTGCTGCGACGCGAAACAATTGGCTCGCGCGTGAAGCCTTGACGGGGGCGCTCGAATCCGTGCGAAGGCCGCAATGGGGCGAAGAGCCTGACGACGTTACAGCAGACAGCGACCGCAATTCGTAACAGTGTTACGAAGTTTCGTAACAGGCTTACGACGATTTGAAGCTGTAAATTTGCTGGCGAGTCACCGTTGATGCTGGTTTGCGGCGCTCGAGTTGAGGTCGCATTTTACTCACCCATGTGACGCCTGCAGTGCTTAGCTAGACGACTCGGGGGCGCTCGGTGGCGGTGCTGCTGCCGCTACAGGTGCGGTGCTAGGTGCTGAAGAATCGCCTGTAGATCCGCTGTCCGAACCGCTGTCCGAACCGCCAGCATCACTACCCTCGGAACCGCCAGCATCACCGCCACCGTCTGCGCCGCCAGCGTTGGCTGC
>JANNCG010000078.1:0-3305 GCA_031386385.1 Myxococcales bacterium | reverse complement strand
CCGCGTCGAGCGGTTGCTGGCCTCGCACGAAGCCAGCCTGCGCGCTTGCTGAGGTGCCGCTCACCGTGCCGCGGCTGTTGAAGAGATTTGGAATTTGCAGTCTTGGCCATCTCCACGTTGTACGAGCATTGCGCCGAATGTGAAAAAAAAAGCCGCTAGCCTGCGTCCTTTGCAAAACGACAGCGTCCTTCTAACCAACGAGGTATTCAACATGGACGAACAATCAAAAGATCAAATCCGCGCTGCAGTCAGAGAACAATATGGCGAGGTTGCACGAACCAACGGTGCCGCTGGTTGCGCTACAAGCTGTGCTCCGGGATGTTGTACGCCGGGCGCTGCACTTGCAATCGGAGCAGAGGCGAGCCTGAAGTTGGGGTACTCGTCGGAGGATTTCGCGGGTCTTCCAGATGGCGCGAATATGGGTCTGGGGTGTGGAAATCCGCAGGCAATTGGCGCACTCAAGCCTGGCGAAGTCGTGCTCGATTTGGGCTCGGGTGGGGGTTTTGACTGTTTTCTCGCAGCCAAACAAGTGGGTCCCGCTGGGAGCGTTATCGGTGTCGACATGACCTCCGAGATGGTGGCAAAGGCCAGGGCAAACGCACGAATACTGAAGAGCACCAACGTGGATTTTCGGCTCGGCGAAATTGAGCGACTCCCCGTGGCAGACAGCAGTATTGATGTCATCCTCTCAAACTGTGTGATCAACCTTAGTCCGGACAAGACAGCTGTGTTTCAAGAAGCGTTTCGCGTGCTCAAGCCTGGCGGTCGACTCGCTATCTCGGACGTGGTAGCGATCGCCGAGATCCCTGAAGAGCTCATGCGCCAGGTCCTCGCGCTGACCGGTTGCGTGTCCGGGGCTGAGCGAACGGACACGCTCGCGAAGGTCCTTCGCGACGTAGGGTTTGAAGACATCAACATACAGGTGAAAGAAGAGAGCCGCGTGTTTATTCGCGATTGGATGCCCGGGTCTGGCGCTGAAAACTACGTCGCTTCTGCGAACATCACGGCCATCAAGCCTGGCGCAAAATCCTGCTGCGGACCCTCGTGCTGCACTCCCGAGGCATCCGCGTGACGCAATCTTGTGGGCCGGATCTTCGTGATGCTTGGCGCGATCTAGATGCAAAACTGCGACCCTTTGTCGCGCGCCGAGTGGCCTCGAAGACTGACGTAGACGACGTCTTGCAGAACGTCTTTCTGCACATGCAGCGAGGGCTCGCGGGACTCAACGACGAAGAGCGTTTTGGTCCGTGGATGTACCAGCTGACTCGCAATGCCATCGCAGACCATCACAGGACCCACGCACGGCATCCAATCGCGGCAGACGATCGTGTCGCAGAGGTGCCTGTACCCATCAGCGATGAGGATTACGACAAAGAGCATCGCGAGGCTGAGAAGGATCTCGCCGCACACATGGCGATGTTTGTCGCGATGCTGCCGACTCCCTATCGTGAGGCGCTCACGCTTACGGAGCTGCAAGGGCTGACACAAAAAGAGGCAGCGAAAATGCTCGATATCTCGCTGTCGGGGCTGAAATCACGTGTGCAACGAGGCCGCCAACTCTTGCGGCGCTCTCTCGATGAGTGCTGCCATATCGCGCTGGACGCTCGAGGCCAGGTCCTGTCCTGTGAGCCGCGTCCGGATGGCCGGACTGTACCGGGTGGTGGTTGCGGCTGCGACTGAGAGCCGCCGCAAACGCTATGCTCGTGCGAGATGCACGGCGAACCAGCTTCGTGCGTCTTCAAATGTGCATTCGCGCACGAACCCGGCGGCGGTCAACAACCGCTCGACCATGATTTTGTCGTACTTTACGCTGGACTCGGTGTGAATGGTCTCGCCCTGACGAAACGAAACCGTCAGCGAAATGCCAGCCATTGTGACCGTCTGAGCCCGCGTGCTCAGCAGGTGCATCTCGATGCGAGAGAACTTCTCGTTCCACCGAATGAGGTGCTCGAAGTGGCTTGGGTCGAAGTTAGCGCGAAGCTCTCGGTTCAGTCGAACGAGCACGTTTTTGTTAAACTTCGCCGTGACTCCTGCTGCGTCGTCGTACGCTGGCAACAAGATGCTAAGATCCTTGCGCAGATCCGTCCCAAGCAGCAGCGAGTCTCCAGAGCCGAGGCTCTCTTGGATGTTTGTGAGCAACGCTTGCGCTGAGGCGTCTTCGTAGTTGCCGATCGAGCTGCCAATAAACAAAAGCAACTTTCGCCCCGTGATGGCGCGGATTTGACCCAGGGCTTCTTCAGTCGATCGCACGATGGGGCGCACAAAGACATCGCGAAGCTGTTGCTTGATTGACCGCTCGGCTTCTTCAAGCGCCGACGCAGACACATCCACCGGAACATACACACACCCGCCCTGCAACCGGCTCAGCGCGTCAAGGAGCACGCGAGTCTTGGTCGCGGTTCCAGCGCCAAGCTCGATCACTGTGAGGGGTTGGTTGCCTCTCGCGAGCGTGATGATCTCATCCGCGTTGCGCTGAAAAATCTCAAGCTCTGTCCGCGTGGGATAGTACTCGGGCAAGGTTGTAATCTGCTCAAACAGCTCAGAGCCCTCGCGGTCATAAAATAGCCAAGGCGGGAGGCTCTTTTGCGGTCCGGCAAGCCCCTCTAAAACAGCCTGTTCCATGGCTCCAATCGCGACCGTCGGTGTGGCGCCGACAATCACCGTTCGACCGACACTCCACGCCAAAACGCAATGTGGTTTTTGATCTGCTTCGCCGCGTCGCTGGGTGTGGGATAAAACCAAGCTGCGTCGTGATTGACCTGATCGCCGACAACCACGTCGTAGTAGCTCGCGGTGCCCTTCCAACCACAGACAGTGTGCGTCAATGAGGGCTTAAAATGCTCGGTCTTTAAGCTCTCTGCGGGGAAGTATACGTTGCCTTCAACCAACTCAAACTTGTCACTCTCCGCGATCACAACGCCGTTCCATTTTGCTTTTGCCATATTCGGTTTAAACACTACGCGCCAGTCGCACGCCTGTTACTTGAAATCGCGTATGAGGCGGCCAAAAATTGCGGTATGTCGCGCGAATGTGACCGGCCGGTGTCATGTACGAGCCGCCCCGCAGTACGCGCTGGTTGATCATAAACTTGCCGTTGTACTCTCCAAGCGCGCCGCTTGTCGGTGCGTACCGAGGATAGGGCTCATAACTCGAGCGTGTCCACTGCCACGCGTCGCCCCATAGCTGCCGCATCCCTGCTCCGACGGCGGGCAGCGGTCTGAGGCTGTGATCGAGAAAGTGCCCCGCGAGCTCAGCGTGGGCCGTTGCATACTCAAGCTCAAACTCCGTGGGCAATCGCGCAGCCA
>JANNCG010000051.1:0-10793 GCA_031386385.1 Myxococcales bacterium | reverse complement strand
CCAGTGCTCGCGGATCAGCAATACGGAGCGACGCCGAAAAACTTGGCGCTGCAAGAGATCGCTAAGAACATGGCGCGACAGGCGCTTCACGCACGGTTTTTAGGATTTGTGCATCCGAGAACCGAAAAAACCGTTCGCTTTGAAAAAGACCCGCCCGATGATTTTAGTTCGGCGCTCGCGGCGTTGCGAAAACTGGTAAAATGAGCGGCTTGCTGACGTAATACACTCTTGGTTAAGCTATCTTAGCTGCGTCATGAGTAAGAGTTTAGCATCGAGAGTTCTCCGTCACCGATGGCCACGCAATGCCACTGTTGCCCTCGGGCTAGTCGCCATCGCGATCTCTTGCACGAGCAGCGGAGTTCTGGACTCGGGTGGCGTTGATGGAGCCGTGGCGGACGTGCCGAATGTCGGTTCGGGCAGCGAGAGTGGCGCGGACTCTGGCCGTCCAATTCCGACGTGTCCGGGAGAGCCGGTCGATGCGTACGTTTCAGATCCGCACATTTGTGTGACGACTTTCGCTGCAGATTTGGCTCGACCCAGGGTGATGGCGGTGGCCCAAAATGGTGACATCTTCGTGGAGACCAACGGAACCATCACCGTGCTGTTTGACGATGACGGCGATGGTGTCAGCGGCACTGACGAGCGCGCGACATGGGGGCGGTACTCGGGGCTAAATCACGCGGTCGCGCTCGATCCAAGCAATTCGTTTGTGTACGCGAGTTCAGAGACGACGGTTGTCCGTTGGTCGTACCGTCGAGGCCAGCGCCAAGCGACCGGTGCGGCACAGGTTGTGGTGCGCAACATTCCGCGAACGGCTCACGTGACTCGGCCCATCATGTTTGATCGCGACGGGCTTATGTATGTCGTTAACGGAAGCGACGGCAACATCGATTTCTCAACCGAGCACTCGTTGATTCGGCGATTTCGAGTCACCGCCGAGCCCACCGCAACGGCTCAGGATTTTACGTCAGGTGAGCTGTTCGCTGGCGGACTTAGAAACGAGGTGGGGCTCATTCAGGCGCGAGATGGGACGATTTGGGGTGTTGAAAATGGGCGCGACAATTTGACCGACGCTCGGTTTGGAGGAGACATTCACTACGATAATCCGGGCGAAGAATTGCATCGGTTTGGCGCTGTCGGAAAGTTCTACGGCTATCCTTTTTGCTGGAGCGAAGGGCTCGTTATGCAAGGCGGAGGAGGCGTTGGAACAGAGCACGCTGATCTGTCCGCACAAATACCTGGGCCGATGCAGAGGACCGATAGTTGGTGCCAAGACGTCGCAAACGTGGGCCGAGCGGCGACGACCACTCCAGCACACTGGGCACCGTTGGGAATGGCCGAAGTTGGGCCCGGAGTTTTTCCGGCGGAGTGGCGCGGAGACCTCATCGTTGCGTCGCATGGCTCGTGGAATCGCGAAATCCGCCAGCAAGGGCGAGTCCTCGCTAGAGTCGACGTTCGGCCCGACGGAACCGTTGGCGCCCCGTCGGTGATCGTCTCGGGCGCCGATGCGATGGGGCGAAGTGTGCAGGGATTTTGGGGCGTTCGACCGGTGGATGTTCGATCAGACCGGGATGGAAGCTTTCTTGTCACCGATGATGCACAGGGACAAATTTTGCGCATCGGATACCGGCCATAGAACTCGTCCCTTGAGTTGAATGGCACGAATTCGCGACGAGCTAGGCGTTTCGAAGTCGCTTTGCGTCGCTATACATATCCACGTTGGCGAAGATCATGAAGGTTTTCGCTGCGGTCGTTTCGCGCAGTGTTTTCGCTGCAGCTTCGATG
Organism: Myxococcales bacterium; assembly: GCA_031386385.1. Taxonomy (GTDB): domain Bacteria; phylum Myxococcota_A; class Polyangia; order Polyangiales; genus JANNCG01. Next base: position 9,008 of record JANNCG010000051.1, on the reverse strand, counting down.
CTGGCGTCTTCGTAGCGCGACTTGTACCCCGCCGGTCCGCCGAGACGATAGTAAGCGATGGCGTGCTTTTGGACTGGTGGATGAAGAGTCGGATCCCGAGCGACGACCACAGGGAGTGATTTGGCCACTGACTCAGACTCTTTGAGCGGCCACGAGAGGGGTGGCTCCCAGACAACGGGGCGATCCACGATCTTGCACACGGCCTCAAGCGCATGACTCGCGAGGCTCTTCGACATTTTAGAAAGTGGTGAGTCTGCGGGAGAAACCAAGACAATGTGCTCGCTCTTCAAATCGCGAGCAACTGGCAAAAACGCCTGCCAAAGTGCCTCAGCGTTTGGCGAGGCAACAAAACCCTCAAGCACCCAGTCCTTCGGCGCGACTGTTGTGAAAATAAAACCGGGAGGTGCCTCTCGGACCCAACGGCGCAAAAGAGCAGGTCCGGGAATCCCAAGCGCGGTCTCCGAGATCTCAACCATCTGAAATTCTTTTAGATACTTCGACGCAGGGACGGCAAAGCCTGAACAACCAATTGAAATCATGACCGTCGCCTTATACCCCGTTCGCCAGCTGTTGGTACGATCGCAGTGAGGGGGCGGTTGATCTTTCTGGTGATTGTTCGATCGTTGAGCGTGAGTCGGTATATGATCCGCGCGTGAATTCGATACGGCTTATTCAAGGAATCACGTGCCTTGCGGTAGCGTTGGGGCTCCCTTCGGTTGCGCAGGCGCAGTCTGAGGAGTTTTTTATCTATCACTACCCCGGCCAACAGACAGGGTTTGATACAAACCTGTTTGAGCCATCAGCGTCGGGACGAGCGATTTTTTCCGTCGATCGAGCGCAGGTTCCAGCGCACCTTACTTTCACCGGTGGCTTGTGGATTAACTACGCTAACCAACCGTTCGTCGCGCGCGTCACCGAGGCCGGCGTCCGGAGGACAGTCCCCATCGTCGAACACGACGCGCGGGCTGAGCTTCAGGCATCCATAGGGCTGTTTCAATTTTTGGAGCTCAGCCTCGCGATGCCAGTGGCGCTCACAACGCACTCAAGTGCTAACGCTTGGGGGCAGGGCGGCTTGTTGGCGCTGGGCGGATCAGCGTCTCCGATGGCGAGCAGCCTACGGGCGGGCGACCTGCGAACCGCCGTGAAAATCCCACTATTGCGTGGACAGTGGGAGCTTGCGGTTCGAGTTGCGTTCTCGATTCCGACCGGCAGCCTCGGAGTGGCGTCAGAAGTTAGTTGTGCGACTCTTCCAACGACGCCTTGCGGCGAATCGCCGGTTGTCGCTGTCGCGGGGCATGCGTTTTCGAGCAACTACGGGATGACGGCGATGCCGCAACTGCTGCTCTCACGGCAATTTGGCGCGCTTTTAGGAGCGTTTAATATTGGCTATCGCTTTCGCGAAAAGAACGGGCTCGCCGCGGGAGCCAATCCCTTCATCCTCGACGATGAAATTCAATACGGGTTTGGCGCTCGATACGCGATCACTCCTCGCGTCGCGGTGGCAGCGGAGCTGAACGGAAGGTTGGGGCTTTTCGGTGGTGGCAACGCTGCAGGATTTCCGCTTGAAGGTGTTTTGGGCGGACAATTCGCAGTGAGTTCTGCGATTGCACTCGACGTTGGGTTGCGACGTGGGTTCACCGCAGGTTATGGCAGCCCAAATTTTGGTGCTTTTGTCGGGCTCCGCCTGAGCGTGACGGGACGCACGTGCGATTTTGGTCCTGAGGACTACGACGGCTTTCAGGACGGTGACTATTGCGAGGACCCAGACAACGACCGAGATGGTGTCCCAGACGAAACCGATCGCTGTCCAAACGACGCTGAAGACTCAGACGGCGTGCTTGACGAGGATGGATGTCCTGACCCGGACAACGACGGCGACGGTCATCTCGATGAGGTTGATCGATGCCCCATCGAACCCGAAGATCGCGACGGAAACGCCGACGACGATGGATGCCCAGATCCGGACAACGACAGTGACGGCGTCCCCGATGTTCGTGATCAGTGCATCAACGACCCTGAAGATCTCGACAACTACGAAGACGTAGACGGTTGCCCCGAGCCAGGTCCTCAAGCGGTCCAAGTCACCCGTCAAGAGTCTCGCTTGTTGCTCTCGCAGCGCATTTATTTTCAGTACGACAGTGACGTGATTCGCAACGTGTCCTTTGATATTTTGAACGAAGTTGGCGCAACACTCAGGCGCAATCCTGACATCGCGCTCATGCGAATTGAAGGGCACACTGACTCGATGGGAGACGCTCAGTACAACCTCGATCTGTCGTACCGACGCGCCCGCGCAGTGGTTGAATACTTGGTGCAACGTGGGGTTGAACGACCACGGCTCGACTTCCGCGGATTTGGCTCGCAACGCGCAGGCGTCGAGGCCACAGAGGATGACCGCGCACTCAATCGACGCGTTGAGTTTATTATCGTCAATCAGGGCGCACAGGCCCCAACAACAACGACCACCACGCCAGCAACCACCCCCACACCAACGCCACCCACGGGGCGTAGGGGACGGCGTCCGCGTCGTGGTGCTCCTGCGAACAACGGACAATAACCGCAGCAATGCAGCTCGAAATTAACCCAGAGTACCCCGATCCACGAAAGATCGCGCGTGCGGTCCACGTCCTTTCAAGTGGCGGAATCGTCGCGTATCCAACGGACACTGTCTATGCGCTCGGAGTGGACCTAGCGAACAAGAAAGCAATCGACGCATTGTATGCGGTGAAGCGGATGAGACGTGATCAGCCGTTGGCGTTCGTCGTCCCCGATTTGAGTCAGGTCGCTAAGTACGCGATGGTGCAGGATTTTCACTATCGGTTCATCAAGCACCTCATCCCGGGGCCCTACACGTTTATCTTGCCAGCGACCAAAGAAGTCCCAAAGCTGCTGATGATGAAACGAAAAACGATAGGGATTCGCGTGCCCGATCACCCCGTGACGCTCGCGTTGGCCACGGCGCTGATGCGACCCATCATGACCACAACCGCGACGCACCCAATGGACGGCGAAGTGATGATCGATCCTGGCGAGATTGCGGATCTCTACGGCGGAGTAGAGCTCGTGCTTGACGCCGGTGTTGGAGAATCGCTGGCGTCCACGGTATTGGATCTCACCGCAGAAGAACCTACTCTGCTTCGCGAAGGGGCTGGAATGGAACGCATCGAGAAGCTCTTCGGCGTCCGCCGAGCACTTGAATCGATCGACTTTTCGTAGGCAAAATCCCGCAAATATTGCACTGGCGTGTCCGGGATAACGCTCTATACCTCTGCGTATTGTGGCAAAAGGTCCGTTGCGACGGCGAAGTTGGAGTTGGATCCTTTGGATCGTAGCGATTGGCGTCGCTGCTTTTTTTATTCGCCGGTCGATCAAGAATCGGCCGGTCAAGCTCCTCGATGTGAGGGTGCAGCGCGTCGAGCGTGGACAGGTGAGGGATCTTGTCTCAACCGTGGCCGCGGGTCGCGTTGCCGGAGTGCGTGAAGCGACTCTTCGAGCGGAGGTTGCTGGGACGGTTCTTCGAGTCACTAAGCGACGCGGCGAGCTCGTTGCAGCCGGAGAGATTCTCATCGAGTACGACGGTCGTGAGCTGCGCAATCGAGTGGCCGTTGCCCGCGCCGCGGTGGCCTTTTCAAGGGCGCAGACGGAGCAGGCGAGGGCGAGTGCTCAACTCGCACACAACAACGCCGCGCGCTCGGCTCAGCTTCGCGATCGAGGCGTCACGCCTGCAGTTGAGGCTGAGACATTAGCGGGAAGTGCTGGGGTGGCCGACCGCGCCGCTGATGCCGCACGAGTCGCGATCCTTCAGGCATCGGCCAACGTGAGGGTCGCCGAAGACTCGGTACGCCGAACGGTATTTCGAGCGCCGTTTGCGGGCATTATCTTGACGCGAAGTATCGAGCAGGGCGAGATCACCACACCGGGGGCTCCGATGTTTACGATCGCAGATATCTCGACACTTCACGTGGACGCAGAGCTCGATGAGGCGGACCTTGGAAAGGTGTCACTGGGGCTTGTCGCAGAGGTTTCGCTTGACGCTTTTCAGGGCCAACGTTTTTCGGGAACGCTCAGCGAGATCGCTCCGAGCGTGACCCGCGATCAGCGCGGCAATCGTTCGATCGGCGTGCGGATTGAACTACAGAGTGATCCACGCCTCCGTGTGGGGATGAGCGCGGATGTGGACATCATCGTGGCTCGTCGCGAAAACGTCGTGTTTGTCCCTCCAAACGCCGTGATGGGTCGGGCGCTTGAGCGGGCCGTCTACGTGGTCGACTCAGCAAACGTCGCCCGTCGTCGGACGATTCGGGCAGGGATTGGAACGTGGGAGGCGATTGAGGTTCTGAGCGGACTGAACGCGGGTGAGCGGGTGATTGTGACGCTTGGCGTTCCGGACCTGGCAGATGGAGCTGCTGTCAGGCCTCGCGCCGAAGATCGCTTGGTCACGAGGACTGGGGTTCGATGAGCGACGAGAGCGAGCTGAAGGTTGGTGATCCGCTCTTGGAGCTTGAGACGCTCGAGCGCCGTTTTGTCATGGGCGACGAAGAAATTCTCGCACTCACCGACGTCACCTTTACAATCAATAAGGGTGAATACGTGGCGATCATCGGGCCATCTGGATCGGGAAAAAGCACGATGATGTATGTTTTGGGCTGTCTCGATACGCCTACCGGGGGCAAGTATCGGCTCGCTGGCTATGATGTCTCGACACTGTCGGACGAAGACCTCGCCGCACTCCGCAACCGGTACATTGGATTTGTGTTTCAGGCTTTCAATCTTCTTGCGCGAACCTCTGCGGTCGACAATGTTGCCCTTCCACTTCGCTATGCCGGAGTGGGAATCACTGAGCGTCGTAAGCGGGCACGCGTTGCGCTTGATCGCGTGGGACTTGGGCATCGCCACGATCACACGCCGGACCGACTTTCAGGTGGTGAACGACAGCGCGTGGCGATCGCGCGGGCCATCGTGACCAAACCTGAGCTGCTGCTCTGCGATGAACCTACGGGCAATCTGGATCAGCGAGTAGGAGCTGAGATCACAAAGCTCTTCGAAGATCTCAATCACGATTTAGGGGTCACGCTCATTGTCGTGACTCACGACCCTTCGAACGCAAAGCGCGCGCGGCGAAACATCAAGTTGGTCGACGGTCGAGTGGTCTATGACGGCCCCCCGATGCAAGGGAGCTAGACGATGATTGAGCACTTTATCTCTGCAATTTTGGCGCTCACATCGAACAAGATTCGCGCGGCACTCACGATGCTTGGCGTGGTGATTGGCGTGCTCGCCGTGACGCTCTTGGTGGGTGTCGGCGATGGCGCCAGGATCTATTTGGATGAGCAAATCAACGGGCTTGGGACAAATCTGGTGACAATTATTCCTGGCCGCCGTGAAACGCGGGGCTTTGGACCACCGGCGAGCAACAGCGCACATCCATTGGTCATGGAGGACATCCGTGCGCTGGAGCGCCAATCGCATCTGTTGCTTGGCGTCTCACCGTTGGTGATGGGAGGCGGGGCCGTTCGTTACAGTGGTCGCACACGAGACACGATGGTTCTTGGCGTGGGTCCATCGTTTTCGGACTTGCGCAATATGCATGTCGAGACTGGCGTATTCGTCCGCGAAGAAGACATGCAGTCGCGAAGGCGTGTGTGTGTCCTTGGCCGCACGATTGTTCGAGAGCTGTTTGGTGACGAAAACCCACTGGGGCAGTCCGTTCGTTTGGCGGATGGACGTTTTCGTGTCGTTGGTGTCATGGAAGAGCGAGGCCGATCGCTGGGCTTTGACCTCAATGACTTGGTGTTTGTCCCCGCAACGAGCGCGCAGGATCTATTCAACCAGGATTTTCTCACGCAGATTCTGACAGCAGCGCGCTCCAAAGACGACGCCCTGCAGGCGGCGGACGAAGTCGAAGAGATCTTGGCGCGACGACGCAATGGCGAAAAAACTTTTACCATCCAGAGCCAAGATGATCTGTTGAAGACCTTCGGTGCGCTCACCGCGGTGATGACACTCATGCTGCTCGCTATTGCGTCGATCTCACTCATCGTGGGTGGTATCGGAATCATGAACATCATGCTTGTCAGCGTGCGCGAGCGAACCCGCGAAATCGGCGTCCGACGCGCGGTGGGTGCAACCAAGGGTGACATTTTGTGGCAATTTTTGCTCGAAAGCGTGGTGATCTCAACCCTCGGGGGCGGGATTGGCCTGTCTCTCGGCGCCGCGATTGTGACAGCGGTGAAGTACTTTGCGCCCAGTGTTCCGGTGGTGCTTTCGCCCTGGATTGCGGCGGTGGCGTTTGGAAGCTCGTTCGTGGTCGGCGTTGTTTCAGGGGTGATTCCAGCGCGAAGGGCAGCCGAGCTTGATCCCGTGGATGCACTCCGCTACGAGTAGTTGATCATGTAAGCTCGCTGGTCTGATGACCGACAGCGAAGACCGACACAAACGTGACAGGCGGTTATGGACCTTGAGCTCCGTCGCCATTGCGCTCGCGACGCTTGCTATGGGATTTGGGCTCGGCACGTGGCGAGAGCGCAGACGTGCTCCTCAGACCCCACAGTGCGGGCCGATTCTCTCAACAGAAGACAGCAACCACGATGGTCGCATCGACCGGTGGTTGTCCCGGGACAGGGACAGAGCGCATACACTTTTGTCCGTTGAGTCAGACAGAAACAACGACGGAAAACCGGACAAGCGCGAGCACTTCGCCGGCGGACTGCGTGTCTATCGCGTGGACTTAGACGAGGATTTTGACGGTCGGTATGATCGCTACGACACCATGACTGCGCAAGGCTATGCCATTCTCACCCACTACGACCGAGATTGGGACGACGCTCCTGAGCGCTGGGTTCAACGAGGCGGGACGGGGACGATTATCTCTGAGTGGACCGATCAAGACGAAAACGCCGCCCCAGAGCGCTATCGCGAGTTTGATCGTGCGGGTCATTTGACCGAAGAGGGTATCGATCAAGACGGTGATGGCTTGTATGAGCTTGAGAGGTTTTACAATCCCCGCTGGCCCAACCCTTCACAGCCAGACACCGTGGAGCGCGATGACGATCGCGATGGACAATTTGAGCGACGAGAGATCTTCGATTCAACAGGCCGATTGCTGATTGTCATGCTCGACACCGACGGCGATGGCAACCGTGACGTCTCGCGGTACTTGCGCGCGGACGGAGCGGTTTATAAAGAAGGTCATGATCGGGACAGCAACGGAGATTTTGAGGAGTGGCGTTTTCCTCAGCCGGGGTCTGGCGTTCGTGTTGCTTACGACGACGACAATGATCGTGATGTCGATCGTTGGGAGCCACCCGGTGCACCGGCGGGTTGGTGCGCTGCGCGATGTCGTGTTCAATAGACCAAAAGCCTGATAATGCAACGATTCTGCCCATGACTTGCCGACGCAAACATGGGTAAACTCAATGCACAGTGAACATCGAAACGCGCTTAGACCCCAATGAAGTATTTGATGCCTTCTTGGTCTTCATGCGGGCCGCTGGCGTCAAGGGTGGCCCACGCCCCGAGAAACTTGTCAGTGTCGATCGCGTCCCTGAAGAGCGAACTGGACGCGGCCCCGCGGTGGGCAACAGTGCGGCGGCCTCGGATGATCTTTCGGTGTGGGATGAACCGACGAAATCACGACCGGACGTAGTTCGTGAATACCAGCAAAAAACCTCGCGAAAGGTCGAGCACGTCGAGTCGATTATTGTCGAAGACGAGATGTCGATGACCCAGCCGATGGTGTCCGCTGCTCCGGAGGTGACCAGCCGCGGTGAGTCGCGCGTGGATCGGTTTAGTGACGAGATGGTCGTACTCATGAAGTACGGACACACGCAGCAGGTTCCGCGAGAGATCGAGCGCTGGCTGAAAACTTACCCCGATGACCTCGACTCTGGATTGAGAATCGCTGAGTTTGAGATGATTCGAGTGGATGCCGCGTCTGGTTTGGATCGACTTTTCACGATCGCGCACCGGTCGGCAGAGCGTGGCGCGGTCGAAATTTTGCGTCGCGCAATGGATCGACTCCAGGTGGTCGCGCCCAACGATCTGCGATTCACCGCGCTGCGGTCACGGCTTGGCCTGCGTTAGCTTTTTCGCCACAGCTCACGACGCAAGCGAGCTTTTGCGGGATCCGCACGCGTAAGGACATCGGCGAGGTGGAACGCTGCAAGCAGCGCGCCCTCATCGCCCAGGCCAGGGACAGATCCGAGGCCTAACCAATACAAGTGCTCGATCGCGCTTCGGACCGGAATCGCGCACCATTGAGCGAACCCATCGGGGACCCTTCGAAACACTGGCTCCATGGGCTCTGCTTCGCCGTTCCACCGGGCGTCTACCCGAATGGTCAACTCCTCAAGCGTTGCATCCAGATCAAGTCCGTCATGTGGCGAGTCCAACGCGATCAGGTCTCGGCGCATAAACGGAAAGACCGGCTCAAGCGCTCTCATCGTTCTCCGGCGAACCCGACTGAGATACGCCGAGCCCTCGTCCACAACGGCGCGCGGAAGCAGCGCATGGACGGTAAGGGTCGTTGTGTTGGTCCCTGCGTTCTGAAACGATTCAATGTACAGAAGGTTCTCTTCAGCCAAGGGTCGGGGAGGATCCAACACCACGAACGAACGCGCAGCAAACCCCGGAGGAACCGCTTGCGTCCGCACTACAAGGTTAAGGCAATACCGCGAGTAAACGGGCGCCGCTGAGGCCATCAAATCCAAGACAGACGGAGGGACCTCTGTTCGCGCAAGCGCGAGGACAGACTCGGGCGGCAGCGATGAGATGACTATCGAGCAGCCAACGACCTCGTCAGTGACCGCAAGCCGAACACCGACCGCGCGGCCCCGCTCAACGATGATCTCGGACACACGCTCGCGATCGCGAAGTACACCACCGAACTGCACAATACGCTCGCCCAGGACCGCGATCAGCTTGTCGCGGCCACCCTCCAGCGATGGCATCCCGCGGAGAACGAGGCCCCAGGCACGGGCCAGTTGCAGCGCGTCCATCGCGTCGGGGTC
>JANNCG010000252.1:0-7962 GCA_031386385.1 Myxococcales bacterium | reverse complement strand
GTGTACTTTGCCGATCCGTTGCATCCCACGGTGTTGGTTGGGGCCTCGGGCTCGATCTTCGCGCTCGGTGGAGCGATGCTGGCGGCTCTCGGCGCTGACCGCGAGCTGCGCAACACCGCACGGGGCCGACGTGAGTTGACCATGCTGTTGGTGTTGTTTGGCGCGCAGTACCTCGTGGACCGAAGCGTTCCGGGGATTTCGAGCACCGCTCACATTGTGGGTCTTGCCACGGGCGTTGCGCTAGGGGCGCTGCTCACCGTGGTCAAGCGACTTACTGCACCACGAAGTTCATCATTCGCCCAGGAACCCACACGACCTTAACAATCGTCTTGCCCTCCAGCGACATACGCACGTTCTCGATCTTCATCGCCGCTTCGGTCACCGCCTCTTGCGTGGTGGTCTTGTTGACCTCTACGGTACCTCGAAGCTTGCCACCGACCGAGATGGGAATGGTAAGCACATCTTCGACCACGAGCGCGGGATCAAAGCTCGGCCACGGAGTCTTACACACCATCGTGGTGTGACCCAAATCACTCCAGCACTGCTCGCTCATGTGTGGCGCAAAGGGTCCCAACAAGAGCGTGAGCGCTTCACGGTCCGCGTGCGTTGCTCCCTTGGTTTGGATCGATCCCACAAGCTCCATCATGGCCGAGATGGCGGTGTTAAACTTGAAGCTCTCAATCCGTTCGCCCACTAGCTGAATCGTTTTGTGCCGCAATTTCAGCTGCGGATCACCCTCGACTGCTTTGACCTCTTTGCCGTCTTCGCCCGGGTGCACGATGTTCCACACGTTTTGCAGAAAGCGCGTGACGCCCTTGATGGCGCGGGTGTCCCAAGGCTTGGCCTGCTCAAAATCACCCATAAACATCTCGTACAACCGCAGCGCGTCGGCGCCGTGGTCACGAATCACGTCATCGGGGTTGATCACGTTGCCACGCGACTTGGACATCTTGTGCGCCCGCGAGTCGATCGCAATGGAGGCATCATCGGGGAGGACAAACCCTTCGCCCTTTTTCATCACCTGCGTCTCGGTGAGCTTGATCGCTTGCAACAGCCCGTCGCCCTTTTTGCGCTTCACAAAAATGCCCACCCGCGACTCGTCCGGAGGCAGCTCTTCGCCAGCTTCTTTTGCGCTCACCCAACGATTGGACGCGTCTTGATAGCCCGTGAGTTCTACCTCACCCAGGACCATCCCTTGATGTCGCAGACGCGCGAAGGGCTCTTTTGTGCTGACGATTCCCAGGTCAAATAAGACTTTGTGCCAAAACCGCGAGTAGAGCAAGTGCAGCACGGCGTGTTCGGCGCCACCGATGTATTGATCGACGTTCATCCAGTCGCGCTCAATCTGCGGATCAAAAGCCTTCTCTCCGTTTTTGGCGTCCAAGAAGCGAAGGTAATACCAGCACGATCCCGCCCACTGCGGCATGGTGTTGGTCTCGCGCTTCGCGGGATGGTTGCACTTGGGGCACGTCGTGTTGACCCAAGCGTCGATGGTCGCCAGGGGGCTCTCGCCGGTTCCACTAGGCTCATACGATGTGACCTCGGGCAGGCGCACCGGCAGCTGATCGTCCGGCACCGGAACGGGCCCGCACGACGCACAATGCACAATCGGAATCGGCTCGCCCCAGTACCTTTGACGGGAGAAAACCCAATCCCGGAGCTTGTAGTTAACCGTGGCTTTCGCCTGATCTTTTGCAGCGAGTGCCTTCACAATGTCCCGTTTGGCGTCCGCGCTGCTGTGCCCCGAGTGCTCGCCAGAGTTCACCAAAACGGCGTCGTCGCCGCTCACCTCGTATGCGCGATCCGAGGGCACCTCGCCGCCTGCTTTCGGAGCAATGACCTGCACGATCGGCAGCGCAAACTCTTTTGCAAACTCATAGTCTCGTTGATCATGCGCAGGGACCGCCATGATGGCGCCGGTCCCATATCCCCACAACACGTAGTCCGCGATCCACACCGGAACGTTTGCCCCATTCACCGGATTCACTGCAAATGCGCCGGTAAAAACGCCCGTCTTGCGCTTCGCTCCGATCTCCATCCGCTCCCGATCACTCTTGGACTTGGCCGCTTGGACGTACGCATCAACGCTCGCCTTTTGCGCGGGTGTTGTGAGCGCATCGACCAACGGATGCTCTGGTGCCAGCACCATGTACGTGGCGCCATAGAGCGTGTCCGGTCGCGTTGTAAACACGACAATGCGCTCGGCCCCAGCCTTAAAAGTGATCTCAGCACCTTCGCTTCGACCAATCCAGTCACGCTGCATCGTGAGGGTGCTCACGGGCCAGTCCAGCCCTTCTAAATCCGCGAGCAGGCGCTCTGCGTACTCAGTGATCTTCAGCACCCACTGTCGCAGTTGGCGCTTGGTCACAACGGTACCGCAACGATCGCAAGTGCCCTGTTTTACCTCTTCGTTTGACAGTCCGGTTTTGCAGCTTGGGCACCAGTTGATGGGCAGCTCGCTCTGGTACGCCAGCCCCTTGTCGTACAAACGCAGAAAGATCCACTGGGTCCAGCGGTAGTAGTTCGGATCGGTGGTGTCGACCTCGTGCTCCCAGTCGTAGGACATCCCCAAGCGGTTGATTTGTCGCTTGAAGTTCGCGATGGACGCTTGCGTGACGGGTGCGGGGTGCGTCTTGTTTTTGATCGCGTAGTTTTCTGCGGGCAAACCAAAGGCATCCCAGCCCATGGGATGCAACACGCGAAAGCCCTTGGCGCGCTTGAACCGCGCGAGAATATCCGTCGCGGTGTACCCCTCGCAGTGCCCCACATGAAGCCCCGCTCCCGAGGGATACGGAAACATATCAAGCACGTAGTACTTCGGCTTGCTTCGATCGGTGTCTGTTGCAAAAACGCGTTCTGCTTGCCACCGCGCTTGCCACTGGGGCTCAATCTCATTTGGGACGTACGACATTTTCGTACCTGCTCTGTTACGTCTACATGACGGCTATCGCAACCCCTTACGTGCGGCTCTTTCGGAGGTTTCGGTGTGGGCACGCCGAAATTTTTTGTTCACGTTCTGCTTTGGATGCCGTAGTTAGCGCGCAGCCATGGCTCTGATTGTTCAGCTGTCTGATCTCCACTTGGCCGCGGGTCTTGCCTTGGCGCGACAACGCGAAGAGATTTTGCAACCATTGGTCGAGGCTGCCGGTCAACTACGGGCGCAGCACGGAGCACCGCCGGATCTGTTAGCGCTCACTGGCGACATTTTTGATAGTGTAGACACGGACGTAAAGCTCGCTGTCCGGAGCTTAGAGCAGCTGTATCGAGAGCTGTGTGATGCGTTTGGGATTGAAGTTCCACTGGTGCTTTTGCCCGGAAACCACGATCGTCGCAGATCCGGCTTTGTCGGCCCGCACAACCGCAAGCTCTTCGACGCGGTGCACTCGCGCTTGGCCGGCAAAGCCCACGTTGCGGGGTGCCAAACGCCGTTTTTGTGCCAGCTGGTCCCCGAGAGCTTTCATAAACTCCCCATCGCGCTTGCCACCTATGACTCAACGTACTTGCCAAGCGGGTGGCTGAGCGCTGGCGGATTTCTTCGGCAGGACGATTTGCTCGAAATGGGTGACGCCCTTCAATCGATTGCGTCTGAGCGTCCGCTGGTGTTCTTGACGCACCATCATGTTGTGCCGACGCCGCTGACGGACATGGCCCGAGTGGACGACGAGACCAAAAGCACAGCACTTCGGTTTGTGGTTCGAGAGGTCCTGGCGCGCATCGTAGCCAACGGCGAGCGCGAAGAGCTCACCATGACCGCCCTTGGCGCCGGCACTGCGCTCTCGACCCTGCAATCGCTCAACCGCGCAGTCCTCGTTTTGCATGGTCATAAGCACTACCCCGCCGCAAGAGCGCTCGCTGCGACGGCGATCAATCACGGAGATTTGCTGGTTGTTGGCGCCGGAAGCGCGGGGACTGAGCTCACGTGGACCGCGTCGGATGACCCCGAACGGGCGCGCCTGTGGCCCTCGTTTAACGTGATTGAGCTCAGCGACGACGGTGCTATTGCGGTAGACGCCGTTGCGTTTTCGCCCCGCGAGCTTGGGGGCGATCCTCAGTTGAGTTTGACCGGGTCTCACCAAAGATCAGCGACCACCTCTGTGCGACGTCCGTTGGTACGCGCAAGACAGTCTGGCGCACACTGGAATTTGTCTCCAGTGGACTCGCGCACGAAAAACAAGGGCCCAGTACTGGCTGAAAATCGAGCGGTATTTCGCATTGTGCCCTCGTCTGAGCGGCCGCTGCAACGCTACGATCTTCACGCCGAGCGCACCGTGCGCGACGCCCACCCAGAGGCCGGAAAATACTATGGCGAGACCCTCGAGCTCGTGCGCCATGCGCGGCTAGAGCAAGTGCGCGAGGGGACACATCTGCTGCACTATCCGGCGGACAAGCGCGCGCTGAGGATTCCGGTGGATGGGACCGCAGTGAGCTATGTGATTCGCAACGCCCTGTGTAGAACCAACAGCGAGTTGGTGGATACACACGACGAGCTAACGGCCTACGAAGGCGTTGAGCTGCTCAACCGTTATGAATGTCGCGATGTGAGCATGGTGGTTGAGGGATTAGCCCCCACGGCAAAACGAGCCTTCGGTGCGGCCACGGATCTCACAACGGGACAAGAGCATCCTGTCCCGGTGATTCGAACAACGGGTCGCGTTGAGCTTCGCTACGTTGACTGTCCGCCTCGTACGCGTATCCGAGTGCGGTGGCGAGTGCAGTGAATTCACGGTCTGTGTCACTTAGGTGAGCGCTTGGCAACGATGACACGTCAGCTTGGTAATTCTCAGGTGACTTGAGACTCGGGAGGATTGTGCCCGTGGGCTGATCACTGCTACATGCGCCTTCCATGATCAGTGATCGTGCATTTCAAAAAGTGTTTCAACATCTGTTCGTTTACAACATTCTGTTCGAAGACTCTGAGGTGGATGAGCAGTTTTTGGGCCTAGGCTCGGACTCGACCATTCTCACAATCTCGGGCGCGGGCTGTCGCGTGGCGGGCCATTTGTCCGCACATCCGCAACGAATCGACGCTGTAGATATCAACGGAAGTCACCTCGCGCTCACCGCGCTCAAGGTCGCGGCGGCCACAAAGCTTCGCTCGTACGAGCTCTTTTATTCTCTGTTTGGAAGAGGAAAACTAAACACGCCCGAACGCGTCCTGCGCACCCTCGTCGCGGACCTACCGCCATGGATTCAGAAGTACTGGCAAAACCAATCGACGATGTTTAGTGAATCGATCCACCGCCGCGGGATGGCGGCGAATCTGTTTGCAGCGTTGCGCAAGATGACCAACGTGGATGCACGCTGGTTGGGCGCGGTGTCGCGCTTGCCGCAAGACGAAAGACAGCGTGTCGTGCGCGAGACGTTTGCGCCGATTTTGTACAACCGCACCATCGCTGCGATGCTCGCGAGTCCAGTCAACCTGCTCGCGCTCGGGATCAACTACTCACAGTGCGACCGGATGCTTCGCGCGGACGAGTCGGATATCAGCGGATTTTTGCTGAATGTTCTCACTCGAATCGCGGCGACTGACCTTGAGCGCAACTGGTTTGCCTGGCACGCGGTGGCGGGCAAATTCAACGAGGATGCGCCCGATGGTGTTCCGCCGTATTTGCGAAAAGATCGGCATGAGCGATCGATTGATGCGCCCACTCAGACCCACTATCACAAGGCAAACATCTTTGATGTCCTGGATGAGGCAGCCCATGAGACGTGGTCGCACTATGTGATGTGTGATGCGCTGGACTGGATGTCGCCAGACTTGCAGCGTCGGCTGCTCGTAGGCGTATTGAGAAGCAGTCGTCCCGGAGGCACTCTGGCGTATCGAAGCGTTGAGGGAGGCTCGATTGTCGAGCGACTGGGTCTGCAAGAGCACTTTCAGCTCGACGTAGAAGCATCGCAGCGAGCCTGCGCGATGGAGCGGACTCGCATCTTTCAAGCGGTCAATTACTACAGGATTTTACATTGATGCAAACTGCAACCGAGCCGACTGCGAGGGATACTGCCGCTCATCGTCGATTTCTCAATCAGTACTATGGACCGTCTCGGTACATCTACGACATCACACGTAAGTACTATCTGTTTGGGCGTGATCAGGCCATTGACCAGCTGATCCATGATCCGCAGTGGTCTCACCTTGTCGAGATAGGTCCAGGGACCGGGCGCAACTTGCGAAAGCTCCATGCGCGTCGCCCCGATACGTTGTTGGGTGGCATTGAAGCCTGCGACGAGATGCTCGCACACGCGCAACAAAAGTGTCCATGGGCGAAGCTTGTTCATGGGTTTGCAGAGAGCACTTCGGTGCAAAGCGTGCTGCGAGTTCGTCCTGAGAGGGTTCTGTTTTCGTACTGCTTGTCGATGGTCAACGACCCAGAGGCTGCTCTTGAAAATGCGCGACGTTCAATCACGAAGACGGGCTCTGTGCTGGTTGTGGACTTTGCCGACCAGGGTGAGTTTCCGGGGTGGATACGGGGTCCGTTGCGTTTGTGGCTAAAGACCTTTCACGTTCAGCCTGACCGCTTGACGTCCGTGTTTGCGAAGGCGCAGACCGTTTTGTATGGGCCGGGACGCTACTACGCGATCGCGCGCTTTGGTCCCATCGAGACGCGAAACTAAACGACCGCGGACTTTGTTTTGCATCTCCGTGAAGCCTCTCCAACAAAGGACAAGCCTCATGATAAGCAACACAGTCACTTGCAAAAGCGAAACTGCCAACGAATATCCACAGATTTTGACCGTTCGCGCGCACACCATGCGCTCGGATGTCTCGGTGAGTCAGGGAGGCACTGACGATGCACCGGGCCCGCATGACTATTTTGATGCAGCGCTTGCGTCTTGCAAGACGCTCACAGCCATCTGGTATGCAAAAAAATACCACATGCCCCTTGAGCGCGTAGAAGCTGTGATCGAGCGCGACGATTCAGAAGAGCGTAAGGGCCGGTACACCCTCACTGTCCGTCTCTCCCTTCACGGCCCCCTCACTGACGAGCAACGGAGCAAGATCTACAACGCAGTTGTCGCCTGCCCGATCCACAAGCTCATGACAACAACGGAGGTCACGATTCTGACGGCGCCGCTGCTGCCGGCACCCACTGCCTAGTTTGCGTCGGACTCAAGCTCTTGAAACAGGTCCGCGATGCGCGCGTCTGCACGAAATGTGTCTGCAAATCTGCCCGCATCAAGCATCAGGGCCTGCTCGACTTGGGCTAGATGAGCGCCGATTTGACCCACCACGGTCTGCAGCTGTGCGCTCTCGTCTTCGCTCGCTTGCGACAACTTCGCAAGCTGGCCACGCAGGGCTTCAATCTGAAACTGCACATCTTGAGCCTCGCGCTCTTTTGACTCAAGCCACGCGCCTGCTCGTTGCTGCTCTTGCATCGCGCGACCGAGACTCTCGAGAGCGTCAAGTCCTTGACGGTACAGCTGTGCGAGCTCGGCGGTCGGTGCAGCAGGAGAGCCCATCACTTTCGCGTGGATTTGTGCAAACGGACCGCCTCCACGCGCCAGTACTTGTGCGTACTCATCGCGGACTTGCTTGGCTCGCACGACCTCTTCGCGGACTCGGGATAGATCCTGTCCAAGCGTGTCCATTGCGCGACCAAAGCGACTCTGTGCGTCGCGGGCTTGGCTGCGAATGGCCTCGAGCTTCATCTGTTCGCGAAGCGATTGCTGTCGCAGCTCGCCCATTTGAACGACGGTTCCGTTGATGCGGCCGTGAGCTTGGTACAAATCGGGACGTACACGCTGGTCTGGAACCAAGCGTTGCAACATCTGCGAAAAAATCTGCACCCGTCGGCTCCAGCGCTCAAACGTCGCGGGTGCGAGGGTGCCTTTGGATGCACTTGGACGACCTTGCGCGTCGAGCGGTGTCGCATCAGAAGCGCTCTTGCGCACCGGTGGCGGCGGAGGTGGCTTCTTTTGCGTCAACGGCTTGGGAACATTCGCCGCAATCGCCGTCAACTCCGG
>JANNCG010001432.1:0-13895 GCA_031386385.1 Myxococcales bacterium | reverse complement strand
CTCTGCACACAGGCGCCACCGTCGAGGTGTTGAGTGGGACTCGTTTGTGGGCGAGCTTCCGACGGTGCGTGTGCGGTTGGCGCAGTCGGATCGCAGCGCGATTCAGACCCCACTCGGTGTGGTCGACAACGATGGTGCTCTGTACTTCACTGTCGATGAGTGGAACGCAAAACTCGCCAACGAGCCTGGATTTATCCCCGCAGAGCGCGTTGAGGTGGTCACTCCTCCGCGCATGGGTGGAGAGCGCTTCGCGGCCGTCGCGGTGTATCTTTCGTACACCCAAGCGACCGATGCGTTGCCGACGCAGTACTTGCTTGAGGCGGGGTTGGCGCAGGGGGGAGCGAGGGTTCCGTACTTTGCGGCGACGATGGACACGGTGATTGTAGCGCAGACGTCTTTTCAACCCACGCCGATGTCCGCAGCGTCGCATTGGTACAAGGGCAGTATCGTGATGGACGGCTCCGTGCTGCTCTCTCTCTCGGTGGATGCATCGATCGACAAGGGCGGCGATCCCTACATGCAAGCGCGGGTGTCTTATGAGTCTCGCCCACTAGCCACCATGCCCACTCGCAACCCCGGCTGGATTCGCGCCGAGGCCGCGCTGCGCTTAACGGCCATTATGCAGTCGCTCGGGATGTCTACGGGCAACGGTGTGCTTGATGCTTTGCTTCCGATCCTCGCGTTGATCGCGAGGGATCATTTTACTTGGGGCAAAACTCCACCATCAAGCCCGACATAGGACCGTTGATTTGCGGCTTCAATTGTGGGCAATATTCTTCTTCATGAATACAAAATCCACACAATTTGCCACATCTTGGCTAGCACTTTCTTCACTCTTGCTCGCTGCTTGTGGCACCCCCATGCCCGCGGGCGACAGCGGAACCAACACAGACGTTCGTGTTGCGGACTCTGGCTCAATGGGCACTCCGGACGGCGGTCGTCGAGATAGTGGTGTGGTCAACAACGATCGCTGTGCGGCAGAGCAAGCAATGGCCGCTGCCAGCGTTGGTTGCAATGGTGGATTTGTGACTATGGACCCCGCGGCAAACGCTGTGGGCGGTACGTGCATGGTCGATCCGATGAATGAGCAGGGATCGTGCACGGATGCGACGGCGTTTTGCGTTCCATCGGCGATGGGATCGATGACGGGTCGCTGTGGACGTGAGTGCACCCCCGGCGGCACCTACGTCAGCACCGGTGGATGCCCTACAGGCTTTCGCTGCTTTGCGGTCGCAATGGGCGGTGCTTGCTTCCGCGACTGCGACGCCGCGCACATGTGTCCGATGGGCCTGATGTGCGACGGCGAAGGCTCTTGCGTCGGCATGTAACGGCGAAGTATTTTGCCCTGCAAATCATCAGCTAGAATGAGCGACATACTCTGTCACTCTGTCTAGTTACGCGTACTGAACATTTGTACAGTTAGTGTTACGGTCCATAGCTCGACGGAAAGGAGTCCTCGAGTTTATGTCAGCCGCAGAACAACTTGCACCTATTACACTTGTAGAACACTTCAGTCCTGGCCTACCAGGACAAAGGCACCAGTGGAGCTATCGGGTGTGTGTGGTCACGGGGTCTAGCGTCCACGTGCTTCAGCAAGAGACGGGCGAGGGCCCCTTGGGGCGCTTGCGCGCGCTGCAACGTGCGCGTGAGTATTGCACTGAGCGAGGGATGAGCGTGATTGAGATGATGCTTGATTCGTCACGAAGCAATCCGAAGATTTCGCACTCGATGTATTGGACACGATTGGTGGCACGGTTGCGCGCACAGGGGGTGATTTAGCAAGTGGGTGCGCAGGGATGCGTGTTAGTTTAGCTCGTTATGATGGCTGTTGGGCGTGGGATAAGCGATAAGTTTGTGGCGAGTTTGAAAGACGAAAAGGGACCGCTCGCTCCGCTGTTGAAGAGAGTTCACGCAGACCAAACCTTATGTTTGGAGCTGAGAGAGAACGCGATTCTCCTCTACTATCGCGGCGGGCGCTTGCTTTGCGTTGTCGAAAACCTCGGCGCGTACACAGCAACGTTTGCTGAGAAGTACTTTAGTGGTGAGTCGAAGCCAGCATTGCCAAACGCGAGGATTTAAACTGAAGCTGAGCTGAGGTTTTCTAAAATTCTCACTGCACGTATATTGCTTACTACTAATACTAAATAAAATGATAAAACAAATAGTCGTCGCAATGCTGCTTTGTGTGAACGGATGTCAGTCTTCAACCCCAGCCATTTCAGGCTTCGATGGGATGGGGGATGTGAGCGAGTTGTTAGATGCAGCATCGGCAAGGGATGGTTGGATCATGAATGGCCGTGACGGGTACTCTGCATGTCCAGTGTATTTGCACGTCAATCGAATTATGGAGGGACAAATCAATGCAGCCGAGTGTATCGCAGACGCCCCCTCTGGCGCAGGTCTTTCAGCGGACGCGTTTATCCAGTGTGTCTCGACTGCGTGGCAAAATCGACAACCGTTTCGCGCACAGGCGTATGGGCCCACGGCCGACGGACGCTTCGAATGGACGATGCTTCTCGGTCGAGCAACTCTTGGAGGTTTCGAATGTGTTGCGCTCCATACCCATGGATACGGAATGCCAGCTGCGCTTGAGGTCGTGTCGATAAGCCTAAACCCAGCATCGCCGACATTTGCGCGGGGACCGGACACGCGTTTTGCTGGTCAAACGCGTGAATGGATCATTCCTTCGTGTGCGCCAGAGCTGATCCCACGCCCAACTCTTACACCAGCCGACTATGATCCGCCGCGGGTGGTTCCGGTTGGGATTGTGTGTTCGAGGCCGGGTGCGGATGCGTCGTCAGGGACGGACGCAACGCCGAGTGAGATGAGCGCAGCAGATGGGAGCTCGGGTGACGGCGGATCGGTGAGCGATGTGACAATGATTCGCCAAGACAGTTCGTCGTTTGACGCGAGTGGATTTGGTGGGTGATCGCGGCGCGTCGGTTGGTTAGATTGTGAGCCGTTGATCACACAAACACGTCTTCGAGCTTTGCCGCGCTGATCGCTTGATCGAGCCACTGTTCGAGCACTGAGACGTCTGTGCAAGCTTCGATTCGTGGCTCTTCGGTGATGTTGAATCGCTTGTTCAACACGCGGTACAGGGATCGTCGTGCTTGCTCGAGTGTGCCGAGCACTTTGCCATGTGCTTGGCCACGAGCTTCGCCGCGAGCTTCGCCACGTTGTGCTTCATTGAGCAATATCTCTGCGAGCGCGGCAGAGTTTTTGGCTCTGAGAGCGTTAAGAATCAACGCGTCGTTCATGATTTTGTCGAGCAAATTACTTGCCAAAATGGGCGTCGCAAAGGCGCGATCTTCGATCAAAGCGTCCGGTGGCAGCTCACGCCAGTTGTCGGTTGTGTGGTCGTACTCACAGAGAACGGACTTGTCCACATCGAGCAAAAAGACACGGCGACAACCGCGCTCAATGAGCTTTTCGGCCTTCCACCGTGCGTCGTTGCGCGTTTGTGAGTCTGCAATCTCAATGGCCACTTCGGTCATTTGCCGATGTTGCTGCGCATCACGAGCACGTGGAAAAATCGAGACATCTGGCGCAAAGTCCGAGACCAAGCTCGTGCGCGTGAGCATGTCAATCGCCGTCTCGTACTCTTTGCGAACCACCGCATCCACGACCGCCGCGACGCGCGAGTGCGCCTTCGCGTGGGGATAGTCAGCAGGGGCGAGCTTGAAGACAACACCATCGCGGACCTCTTCCCAAGCGCCAGGCGTTGCGAGGCGATCGTCGAGGTCTGGGAGCTTCGTTGAATCGGTCGGTGCGTGGCTCGGTGCCGACACAGCGGACGATGAGCGCCCCGCTGCAACGAGTGCCTTGGGGCCGTTGGGTGCTGACGGAGGATCCATGCAACGATGAGTGTAGCACCGAGCGCACAGAGCGTTCAACGCGGGGTTAAGAGCGGGAGTGCGTAAGGACCGACAGTCACTGTCGGTGAGAACGGACTGCGAATTTGCAGAACATGCGAAAATGTCTGAGCAAAATTGGCACGACGCAACGAGCGCGAACAAAGACCGTCTGACGCAGCGTTATGCCCCCGCGTTGAGCAGCGCCTTCACCCACGGCGCGAGCGCAAACGCCGCGACGTGCGACTCGGCCGTGTAGCACGCGAGCTTTGCGTCATCGCTCAATCGACCGATCAATTCGAGCTCGATCCCCTGTGTCGGATGGCGCCCGCTAACGAAAAATCCGACCCAGGTTCCTGTGGCCATGGTGGGGACGTGGACACAGAATGGGTGCACAACTGCCTCGCCAAAGACTGCGCAGAGCACCTCGTGTGTCGCTCTAACCTTCGGTGCATCTGCTCGAAGCAACCCTCCCGGAACGACCAACACAGCACCCGGCGCGCACAGCTCTTTAAGCGCTTGGTAAGACTCTGTCTCTGCAACGCTCGTCGGCTGAATGGCATCCACCACGATCAGATCCCAACTCCGCGGCGCGTTCGCCAACTGCGAGCGCACAAATGCAAACGCCTCATCGTAGACCAACGTCACACGAGGATCGGCCAATCCGCGCGCAAGAGAGGGCATGGTCTGTTGCACCGCTTGCACTACGAGGGGATCTATCTCTACTACGGTGATGGACTCTACTGACGAATGAGCTGCAATCTCTCTAGCAATTGCGCCGTCGCCGCCACCCAAAACGAGCGCTCGAATAGGTATAGCTTCTACACTATTTGATGCAAGCACACACAGCGCGGGGTGCACCAAGAGCTCGTGGTACGCGCGCTCATCCCCTTCGGTACACACGATGGTCTCATCGAGCAAGAGGGCGCGACCAAAGGCGTGCGTGTCGTACACTTCGATTTTTTGCACTTCGGACCGCGCGCGAAACAAAGGCACTCCCTGGTGTCGCAGCGAGATGGCCACGTTGGTCTGCCGCTCGGTGAGCCAGACATCACGGGTGTACTTGGGCGTGATTTGCCGAGCATCGAGCGATACGGTTTTGGGGGCTTCAGCGGCGGAATCAAGCGAGGCCCCTCTGGGAGCGCTAGTAATTTTTGCCTGCAAAGCGCCAAGCGATTGTTGCAAGTGCGCGACGATTGCGTGTGGGTCCATTTGTGTTCCGCATGTGAAGACATCTACGGATGCAAACGCAAACTCAGGCCAGGTGTGAATCGCGACGTGGCTTTCTTGAATCACCACCACACCAGACACACCAAAGGGCGAGAAGTGATGAAACGCCACGCTGATGACCGTCGCGTTGGCCGCTCGTGCAGCGCTCACCATGAGGGTCTCAATCGCAGTCACGTCGTTGAGCAACACACGATCGCAGCCAAAAAAATCCGCGCTGATACTCTGGCCCAGCGCGGTAACTAGGGTTTGCACGATCCTGAGACTACTTCGCTCGCAGCTCGCGGACCGAACGAAGCGCGCCTAAAAGTATCTCGCCTTTTTTGCGATCGACCATCGAGATGTACGCAATCTTGCCTTCGATCCAGCTGTCAAAATGCGGGAGTTTGTCTCGATTTTGTGCCTCAAGCCCCGTAAACTTTGCTTGATGAAGGATGGCGCGAAGCTTTCGAATCTCATCGCGTGGGACTGCGGGGCGGTCGTTGACGACGATTCCTGTGACGGTCTGGCGGGAGGATTTGCGCTGGACGCGGCCTTTCTTGGCGTTGACCTTAAAACCCTCGTCTTCGATGATCTCGCGCACCTTTGAGACCAACACCGGAAGCTCGCCTCGCTTGCCCTGGTCCGCGCTGAAGGTAAGATCGTCGGCGTAGCGGGTGTAGGTCCAGAGCATCTTGTCGCCCAAGCCCACCAAGCGCCGATCGAGTCGGCGCGCGATCTGGTTGCTCAGTCCGGGAGACGTACACGCTCCTTGGGGCAGCACGCGTGGACCAAGCGCAACGTGGTACGGCTTGCCGTCATAGGTGACCAACTCGCGTGGCGACTCGGTGCAGAGCAGTCCCAAAATAGTCGCAACTGCGGGCGAATATCCAAGCGAAGTGAACACTCCCCGCACGCGAACAAACGAGATGGTCGGAAAAAAGTTTTCTAAATCAAGGTTAACCACCACGTCGCGATGCACGTGAGGCAGGGCGTTTGTGACCGTGGAGTGTCCCTTGATAAACCCGTGCGCGGGAGCCTCGGTCTTTAAGCGATCAAGGATGTTTCGCAAGATCCACTGCTGCGCTGTGGCGAGCTTTTTGTGAGGCGCGCTTAACCGTCTCACGCCACCAGAGCGCTTGGGGATCGTAAAGCTAACGTAGTGAATCGTCTCTGCGGCTTCGCTGTGAAAACACAACCACCGCAGCTGGCTGATCGAGATCCCGAGCGCGACAGCGACATCTTTGGGTGACGACAGCGTGGGCAGCTTGTTGGTGCGCAGCTTGTTGAGGTCCGTTGTGCGATCGGCAAGCTTGTGCGACACGCCTCGACCCAAAAAGATAATGTCCTCACGCCAGCGCTTCTCAACGCCGAGCTTGTACACACGCTTGCGCTCAATCGAGTCGCGAATCTTCTGCTCTTTGCGACGAAGGTTTTCTTCGCGCATTTGGCGCACGGCGTCTTCGGCTGTCTTCGCGGCCACCGTGGCGGCCACACGGGATGCTTCTGAGTGACGCAACCACAGGTCACCCACGCGATGGATCTCGGTGATCTGAGACTCTGTGAGCAAGCCCCTTAAAATTAGCCCTCGATCAATCAGCGCCGTGCGATCGTCGGACTGCGGCGGGATTGTGTCCACACGTCCAATCCACGCGGTGCGAAAGGGGTCTATCTTCATGGCGCGAGAGCGAAGCTCTTCGGGCGACAAGGTCATGATGTCGGGGCGTGCGTAAGGGTCACTCGCGACCCGATACGGAGAGCCGCCACGAGAAGGACTAGGTGCTGGCGCTGGTGTGCGAAAGGGCGTTGTGCCCCGCGAGCTTGAGCGAGAAGGCGTGGGAGTTGCCACGCGAGATGGTGTGCGTGAAGGCGAGGTGGTTGGGGCGCTTCGTGACCGTGCGGGCGGTGGAGGTGGCTCGCTGTCCGCTGCCGCGCTTCGGGGTGTCACCGAGTCAGGGACAGTCCCAGGAGGGCGCACACCAACGGGGTGGTACACGTGCCGATACACCGACACTGAGTCCAGCGATCGGGTGTAATTAAACGGCGAAAAATACGCGCCAATGTACAGTCGGTCGAGCGCTGCGGCGATGGCTTCAAGCACGTCGTCTGAGCGCTCTTCACGCGGGACAATGTCGTAGGCGAGCTCAAGGGGTGTGAAGACTGAACGGCCGGTCACACGTCGGACGAGGGCGACACGAACCGCTTGCTCAATTTGTGCTTCAGCGTCTGGACCACGTCCTCCGCGAAAGAATGCTCGAATTCTATCCCAAAGTCCGGCCATGAAAGTGACTGCTTTGCAAATTGAACGGTTAGCGAAGGATGCGAAAAATCAAAAAGTCAGCGATGTTTGAAGGTTGTTTGGACTTAAGTGCGTGAAGCGAATTTCTGAGAGGACCAAGGAGAGTAAGAGCACCCGACATTCCAGCTCCTGACAACGGACGCTAACCCAAGCTACGGCTAGTCCCTAGTGGGAGCCGAACCCGCAGGGTTGCCCTGGCGGGTCCCACTAGGGACTAAGCCGTAGCAAACGAGCAGCGGGCGTTGGGATGCATGATAAGGCTTTCTCTCACCCCGGCGGATCACCGGGAATTGTGGGCTCGAGTGCTCTTACGCTCCTTCGTACTCTCAGAAATTCTTTTGTCCTAAACGACCTTTCGTGGAAGCAAAGATGTAGCAGCAGTGTGTAAGCGATGGCTAGTGTAATTGACGTAATGGATGTCTTGAGGGACGTAAACTGTCACGACAATGCGCTGCCAAAAGACGCGCTTTTGTTAAGAGCGAAACCACTGCTCAAACCATTGTAAACCGCCCCCGGTACTTGGGCGACTGGCAGCCTCTTTGCTCGCATCGTCAGTGCCTGCACGAGGTGAGGCTTTTCTCGCCGCAACGGTAGCGCTCGATTGCGCCTTCATGCGGAGCGCGAGCAGATGTTGGCAGGGGCCTTTTTTCATCCGTGAGGTGAAGAAAAAACTACACGAGCACGAAGCATTGCGAAGCACTCCGTCCGCGTCGATCACGGCCTCGCACTTGACCGAGTGCACCGTGGCGTTCACCAACCGCCGACCCGGAGCCGTCTCTGTATCCTTGGTGATTCGCACGGCGTTGCTGCGCCATGCGATGCGCGCAGCGACCAACTCAGGGTGCTCTGGTCCGAGCAGCGTCTCACTCAAAGCGACTGGAAGGATGGGTCTCCAGCGAAACACTTCGCTGGTAAAATCGTAGACCGCTTGGCCTTGTTTAGCGAGCAACTGCAGCGACCCAAGCAACACATCTCCAGCGGCGCCAGTGTGTCTTTGGAGTGCAGAATAGCTGCCCAAATGATGCTCGCGCAGATAGGTTGCGAGTTGATCTGCGACCACCGTGTCGGCTCGAAATCCGCCAGAGATCAGATCAAGGGCGGCACCTGACGACCAATCGTTGGTGGTCCAGCCCGAGAGGGCCAGCACAAACCGCATCTCGCCACAGTGCGCGATCCACACGCTTGGAAGACCGTTGCCCAACAAAATCACCTCAACGCGCTCACACAAGGGCAGGACCCGAGCGAGAGCCATCAAGCGACGACGACCCCAGACCTTGATCTCTTCGGCGCTATCGCCGCTATACAGAGCCGTCTTGCTCTCAATGGTGACGTTGAACGGGTCGATCACAATCTTGGGGGACTGTCCGGGCTCAAGCACAAAGCGAAGACTTCGGGGACCGCTCTTCTCGCGGTGTCGCTTCAGGTACGCTAATAAACTATACACGCTCTCGACAGAGAGAGTGACCCGCCGGCCCGGGAGGCCCATCGCCGCAGAAATTTGACCGAAACCCTTCAGCCACGAGGGTGGGAGTTCAATCTTTTCTTCGCGATAATCCGCGTGACCATCGACCTTGACCTCGAAGCCTGTGGGGTCCACTTGCAGCCGTGTGGGTCGATACGTTCGCAGGCCTTGAAAGTGCTGGTACAGCGAGATGGAGTAGTCGACGTTGGTGGTCCCGAGGCCGGCTTTGTGCTCGTTTTCGAATGCGTCACGATCGACGACCAAGCACCCATAGCTGCCTTCATCCTTGGCAAAACACTCGAAAAACACCACATCAGGCGCCACTGTCACCACTGGATCACACGGAACCAAGTGACGAAACAGCTCAGGATCGGTGGACGCAAGCTCGCTTGCCCAGCGCCTTCGCGCGGTCCAATACAGCGAGTGCATCCGACGAAAATCTTCGTTGAGATTGGGCGGCAGAGGCTCACGCGCGATGCGCTCAAACTCGGCCTTGCGTGTCTTGTTATAAATCTCAGTGCGGAGCTGCGCTTCTTTTTGCTCTTGCTGGACGCGCCACTGCTCGTAGGCGCCTTTGTCGCGCTTTTTGAACCGATGATCGCCAATGACAACGTCGTGAAGCGCGCTGATCGCCTCACGAAAACGAACGGGGTTTTTCACCTGTCCGTCATAAAATACTGCGGGTCGCGCGAGGTTGGGCGCAAACGAGAGGGTCTCGCTTCCACCTGCGGTGCGCTTGAGCTCGCTGCGTCCTAGATAACGAAGATCGACATTCACGATAAAACCTCTTAGGCCCTGTGTGAGCTCACAGAATCCGATGAAAAAATTAGCTCGGGGATGTGCTTGCTGACCGCGCCTCGAATCGATGAGTTTTTTTGCACCGCTTGCGTCAACGCAGCGAGCGCTCCACGTCGCTCTGGGGCGCGCACACTTCGAAGCGCCACAGCCAACAGAGGCACAATCGACTCAGCCCGATCAGGGTCTGCCACAATCGTCTGCGACAGCTGTTTGAGCACCGCTTGTTTGGTTCGCGAGCCCCGATGGATGGACAACAACACCGTGGCCCACAGGTGAAGGACACTAGCGGGCGTAAACGCGTCCATCCGAGCGCTCAAGTGGCTCATCAAAAAGGCACGAACGTCATCGTGTGGGCTCTCTGCGAGGGCGGACCAGAGAAGAGGTTCATCTGCAAATCTGCCGCCTGTCGCGAGGATTGTAAGAACCCGCTCGCGCACATCTTGCTTCAGCGAGTCCGCTAGCTCGCGCACCTGCTCAACGCGAGAAAAACTCGACGACTCAAGTAGGCCCAAGAGCCACTCAATGGCGGGCCCACGAACAATGTCCGCTGGCGCGTTGCGCAGCTCTAAGAGTGACTCAAGCTCTGCCACGGTGCGAGGTGTTTGTGATCGCAACCAGCGCAACCCAAGCTCTGCAACGGGCGCGGCACGGGTGCACGCAAGCGCGACACACTGCGCAAGAGAGACGCTCTCGGGTGCGACGTGACGGGCGACAAGTTTGCACAGCACGGGGAGCGCAAATGGGTTGTCAATTTGCAGTAGTTCAAGCCACTCAGAGAGCGTGAATGACTCAAGCCCAGAGGCATTTTCGAGCAGCTCGCTGCTCAGCGTTTGCGCTTGCGGAAAGGGGCTTTTGAGCAAAGCCACAATCTGCGACAAGGGCAACTTACGAAGCGTGGGACCGTGGTACTTTCGAAGCAGCGGGAGGGCCACATTGCGCACGAGCGCAGACTGGCCACGAAGAAGCAGCGCAAACAAGGGCGCGAAGGCTGAGGACAGCGCCCAGACCGACTCGTTGAATGGCTGAGGAGTAAGCTCACTCATTGAGCGACTGGGCCGCACTCGAACGCCGTCGATGTCGCGGGTGATGGACTCGTTGCCCCAAAAAAGAGCGTGCACAAAGCTCCAGCAGTCCAGCATTTTATGAGCCGGTTCAAACTGGGCGTCGGTGTACTGCGCCAGAATCGGCGCGATCATCGCGGTATATTGTGTGGGATCGGACAGCGCAATTTGTCGAAAGTATCGCCACACTCGACGCTGCAGATAGCGCCGTGTTTTGACCGTAAACCTCCCCGTACGATCCGCGACGCTCTGGTACGCAGGGAGGCTGGGCTCGGTGCGCAGGACCGTTGGCGCACCCGCAGCAGTGCGTCGACGGCGACGTTTGTTCACTAAAACGCGCGGCACCATGCGATCCAGGACCAAGAAAAAATGGGCCATCACCTCGTGGTCGCCCGCGGCCTCTGCGTGTTTAAATAGCTTCTTGACCACGGGGCGATGGTGGGGCCGATCGCAGCCGTCGTCGATGTAACTAATCAGAGCTTCGCGAGCAAATTTGCGTTTATCTGCGTACCAGCGCGGCGCAAACACTTGCAACTTTCGCGCGGCTGTTGAGGCCAAGAGCGTCTCGTAAAACCGCGAATCTCCTGTGTCGAAATACTCTGTCATCAACAGGGTCGAGGATGAGTCGGTGTCTTTGGTGGTCTTGCTGCGGGCCATTGAATCCTGGAGAGTAGTGAGAACGGTGTGCTAAGCGCAAGAGGCAGTGGGACTGAGAATGTCCGGTACAATAGACTGAAAAGTTCGTTTCGATTCACATCCCTTGGCAGAACTGCCGCTCGATTGCGTGTCAGAGTGCCAGCCCGGTGGGCTTAGGCGTTGTTCTTTCGTTGGACGTTTTCGCGCGGGTCATTGCGCAGCTCATCTTGCGACGCGGCCGATCCGCTCACGCTCGGTGCAGTGGGTGCTGAATCCACCGTGACTCGAACGCCCGACGGGGTCTCTGCTGCGCTCTCTGTCGTCACTGATTTTACAGTCCGATTCGCCGGGACCTCTTTTTTGCTCGCGACGAATTTGGCAAAATCAGTCTCGGGCTTGGCGTTGTCTTTTACCGCACCGACTTGGTCTGCGACGGCCTCGAGGCTCTCTGCTGCGACCTTGAGTACGGCGTTGACGCTTTTGTCCACTGCTTGAGCAAAGGCGTCGCGTACCTCTTTGCGCTGTTGCGATTGTGCGCGCTTTAAGTCACGGCGTTGCTGTCGGCCCTGGCGTTTTTCGGTGGCCATGCGCGACGCTTCAGCGCGACGGGCATCCCGTTCGGCGTGCGAGCGAAGTCTCTCTTCGGCGCGCTCTTTGGTGTAGATCTCGCGCCGCACCATGTGGTCGATCTCTTCTTTGGTCGGCTCTTTTACTGCGCCATAAATGTTCAGAAGCAAAAAGGCTCCCCAAATCCCTGCGACGTAGGCCCACCAGCTGCCGGCGCTCTGCCCGGCGGCTCCTGCGTGGGCGATGAGGTACAAGCCCGTATTGACCGCGAGGTAGGTGAGGGCGTGAGCGAACAGCCCTCGGCGCCACTCGGCCCGAAGGCGAATCGCGGTCTTGCCTCTCTCGCGATCAAGGGCGAATTCGGCCGCAGCGTGCTCGACCTCTGCGGGGTCAAGCCCAGCGTCTTGCGCGGCAGCGAGCAGGTCGTCATGCTCAATCTCGTCCCGCTCTTTGCGGCGCTCGTCGCTGCGCTTCTCGGTCACACGGCGAAGAATTTCTTGCGCTTCTTGCGAGGTATAACTCTTTTTTTCGTCAGCCATCAGCGGGACGTGAGTGTGCATTGTGTGTTGCCATGAAACAAGGGTACGATGCGGACCAAATCGATGGATACTCAGATGTTTCTCAGCCGAATTGGCGCGATCGCGATGGTCTCGGTAGCCGCTGCGTCCTGCGCCCACGAACAACACAACACCTCTCACGACAGCCGAGTGCGACATCTGGTCGCTCGCAACGCGGACCCTCGATGCCCTCAGGTCGAGCCCGGGTCAAACAACTCGTGTCATGACGACATTCGCGGGATCAGCTGCCCGTATGCCGACGAGTTTTTGCAGACTGAGTGCAGCTGCGTTGCGGTCTCAATCGACACCCAGTGGAACTGCAACGCGATCACTCACGCCGGTGGTCCACTGCCTCCGCCAGAGTTTTTGCAGGTCTAATCGAGTTCGTAGCCGTGGGTTGAGAACAACCTGTCAAGCGCGATGACCTGCTCGGCGGTGATGCCTTCGAACATGACACCCATTCCCGATTTGGCTCCCTTTGTGACATCTCTCACCCACCTAACGGTACCTTGCAAGCGAAGCGGCTCCCAAGTGGTGGCGCTCACGACGCTCACACGAATTTTGGTCCCCACGGGAAGTGGTGGATCGGCAGTGATAAACGCGCCGCCGTGGCCGATGTTGACTGTTTTTGCGTCAATCTCGCGTGCGCTCTTCTCAAGTTGGCGCCGCACGCTCACACGCAGCTCAATCGGAAATCTCGGGCGGAGTCGAAAATGTGCGGCCACGGGTTGGTTTAGTGCGAGACAAAATGTGCGGTTGAGATCGGACCCAGGATAGGGGTCCAGGGTCGAACCGTACATCGACGCCGCTCACAACGCCAAAAAATGCTCAACCCAACGAGCCATCCCACACGCGATACGAGATCACCACTTCGTCGCCACGCATGGGGCGAAAGCGTCGACCGAAGAAGATGATTGAGCGTGAGGTCGAGTCGTAGTCAAAGCCCTCAGCACGCGAACGAGGCACATCCATCCCGCGAACGCGTACTTTGAGCGTCGCCGTGATCGGCGAGCGGTTCAGCCGAAACTGACTCGCAGCGCCGGCGATCACGTCCACAATGCGAGACATAGCCGCGTCGATGTCCGCCTCAAACGCCATGCGAACCGCGGCCGGAGTCGCCGCGCTGATGGTGCGAATGGGGATGTATGCTCCGCCGTTGCCCTCAATGACACATCGCGGAAGATAGTTCACATCGTAGCGATCACACGGGATGATGGGACGGGCATCCATGGGCTGCTCGCCGAGCAATCGCGGAACAAGGCCAAACGTCAAGATCCCGTTGCGACGATAGTATCCCACGATGTTGTTCAGCGTCGCCATGTTGTAGGCAGCGCCAAAAGGCATCATGGTCTGAGGATCCATACTGCGTGCAAAATACCGGGTAAAATCGTTTGCCCCGGGCTCGTCTGTGACGGCAAAAATCGCGATTTTAGCCCCCGCTCTAAAGCGGTGCTC
>JANNCG010001417.1:0-2147 GCA_031386385.1 Myxococcales bacterium | reverse complement strand
CAATGTCTCGATCGCGGCGAGCATGATGATCGGGACGCTTTCGGCAAAACGGCCACGGGTTTGAAGCTAAAATAGGGGAAGAACGCAAGCGGCGAAGTAGTCAAAAAGTGCAATAGATTCAAGGATCGAGACACTTTAATTGGCGTTCAAAAGCGGAAGCAATTCTTCCGCCGTCCGGCTATCATTCAGACAACTGTTTACGATGAGCTCTGATCTGTTTCGGCCACCGGTCGCCCTCACGATTGCTGCTAGCGACAACGCTGGAGTGATTGGTATTCCTGCGGACTTGCGAGCGTTCGCTGCGGCCGGCGTGCACGGTGCAAGCGCCATCACGTTGGTGACCGCTCACGGAATGCGGGGGGTCAAAAAGGTTGCCCCGATGCCAGCGGAGCTTGTTCGCACTCAGATCGAGACGGTGCTTGAAGATCTTCCTCCTCACGCGATCAAAACCGGGGCCTTGGGGACCGCCGCCATCGTTGAGATCGTCGCGGATGTGCTGCGCAATCATCGAAACATTCCCCTCGTGGTCGACCCAGTGGTGAACACTCCACGCGGCCGTTCGTTGCTTGACGACCCGGGGCTGTCAGAGCTTGCGCGCGAGCTCATTCCGCTCGCGACCATTGTGATGCCAAATAGAGATGAGACATCACGACTGACCGGACGCGCTCGTGGCATCGAGGACGCGCGTCGAGCCTGCAAATCGATTGTAGAACTAGGCGCAAAAAACGTCCTCGTGAAAGGCGGGCACTTCACTGGCAACGACGCCATTGATGTCTTTTATGACGGGCGGGACTTTTTTGAGCTTCGCGCGCCTCGACGTGATCTTTCGTCGATGGTCGGTTTGGGATGCACCCTGAGCGCTTTGGTCACGGCTTTTCTCGCACGCGGAGAGATCGTGTTGGAGGCAGTCTGTCGCGCCCACGCCGTGCTTCAGCAAGCCATTGCGTCGCCGCTCTCGCTGAGCGAGGGCTTCACGACAATCGCGGCGCTCGAAATCGCGGCAGTGTCTCCGACGGTTCCATCTACCCCACGCGGCGCCAGTGTGGTGCCCGCTGCCCCAGGTCCTGAAACCTAAGCTTCTCGACAAGCCTCGCAGAACGCTGACGCGGCGTTGTTACATGGGTGGGGTGCGCAAGCACGGCGGGACCGTCGCCGCGATTGGAAATGCCATGAGGTCGCCACTGGAAGCATCAGCGATGCCGGTCGCAATCGCAATGCGATGGACCGTCGTATGTGTTGGTGCTCCAGCGTCAGGGATCCGCCCGCCACCGTCCGGAATGCCCGGAGTCTCGCCCCGCTGGAGAAACAGATAGAGCGTGTCGCCCCAAACCGTGGCGGCCACCGCTTGAACACCGAGATCAACCACGACGCCTTGAATGGGCTTCACTTCGGTGATGCTTTGGTTGCGCTCAACAATCGTCATCATGACCAGGCCTGGGCCCGACGGCGCCACTGCAATGAATGTGCGGTCGTTCCCTGGCGCGCTTGTCCAAGCCGAGAGCGTTGCAGGCGTCCGTGGCGCATCACAGGTCGGTGGGTCCATCGCTCCGGAGCGACCCGAAACACAGAGACCGTCGCTTCGGGTACCGTCCGCAAAACGAAACTGTCCGAGCACGGTGCCGACTTCGTTAATCCCTGGCGAGCGTCCGAGATATGAGGTCGAGCGCATAGAGTCCTGCGCATACACAAACAGGTCGTCGCCGCCAGGGTCACCCTCGTCCCGAAGCGCCATCGTGAGTCCAGTGTACAAAGTCGCTGGGGATGGGATTCTTACGCCAACCGTCTCGCACGCCGAAAGCGCCGAGGGTCCGGTGATCCGAATCCGACCTGCAGTGTTCATGTTCGCAAACGCGACGATCAGCTCGTTGCGTCGGTTCATCGCAAGAGCGCCAATTTTGCCAGCCATTGAGCAGTTGACCGCGCCGATGCGAGAGATCGAAAAATCCCCTGGATTCATCCGGTAAATGTCTCCATCTGCCTCGGCGAAATAAATTGGCACATCGGCTGTCTGAGGGCAACCCACCGGTCGCCAATCTGGCCGCGTTGTGCCAACGACGGACGTTGATGGTCCGCAAGACGCGGCCATCGTTGCCCCTCCAACGAGTGACGCCACAACAAGTCCTACGGTGACGAGTGAGCGCACCTGG
>JANNCG010001361.1:0-3633 GCA_031386385.1 Myxococcales bacterium | reverse complement strand
CCGACCGCCACGCACATCAACACCTCGTGCATGAACGGAACCTGTCAGCCAAACGGTGGCTGCGAATCAGGGTGGTCCGAGTGTGACGGAGTCTTCGCGAATGGTTGCGAAACCAGCGATTCGTTCGAACCGATGTGTCGAAACTGCGGTGGAAATTGTCCTGATCCCGGTTTGACTCGTAGCCCGGCTTGCGACATGTTGGGGTGTGGGTTTTGCCCAGTTGGGTACAACTACTGTTTTCATCCCTCTGCAAACCCGAGTGCCAGACCGATGTGTTGTATTGGTGCTTGCGCCTCGGTGAACGACATCCCACGGCAATGCGTGTTGGTCCGGCGCTAAGCCCCACCACAGGCCCGAACGGGCTTGCTCTCGTGCCGTCTGATTTCGCTTGGAGGCTAAGGTATGTATCGATCGATACGTTGCGTCGACGTCAACGACCAGCGCTCTCCCAAACCGCCGAAAACGCCACTTCAAATATGACGTCATACGCCGATTTTTCCATCTATTCAACCACTTGCGAGAGCGCCTTCCGGCACTTTTCGCCCATTTCGCCTCTCGCATACCTATTGCTCACAAGTAATATCAACACATCACGATTGCAACGCACAAGGTCTCATCGCAGACATCGTCAACAACGTCGCGAGGGGAACCAACCGTGGCCGCACCGTAGAGCACTTTGACGACGACGAGCAGCAAAATCTCGTGCAGGCGTTTGGCACTTTTGACTACGCGCTTGGCAATCAACAGCGGTACTTGCTCCACGCTACCTATGACCATGCAACAGTTCCGTTTAGGAAACTTCATAGCAAAGCGAAGTGACCCATGGTTGCATCAAGTTCAATGACGAAGCGCAAGCGCCCCACGCAACGACATAGCCTCGAGATGAAAATTACGCTCGTTCGGCAAGTAATTGAGTCTGGCAAATCGCAGGCAGAAGTGTCGAGAGAGACAGGGATCTCACAGACCAACATTCACCATTGGGTCGCTCAGGCCCGCGCAGGGGAGCTGGGAACCTACAAAGTACCGGAGTTCGACGTGCGCACAGGAGATCTACCGGCGGAGGTGCGTCGCTTAGAGCGTGCGCTTTTACAGGTCACTCAGGAGCGAGATTTTTAAAAAAAAGTGTCAGCGTTCTTCGCGAAGGAACAAAAGTGAGCTTTGACCTCGTGCGCACAATCGAGGACGTTCCTGTGAGCACTCGTTGTCGCGCTCTTGGGGTAAGTGAACAGGGATTCTATAGCTATCTGCGTCGACGCAAGAGCCCGGGAGTTCGTGCTCAACAGGACGCGGTGTTGACCGATGCGCTCGTGACGGCACATCGAGTATCACGTGAAACTTATGGCACCCGACGATTGCGAACAGCCCTCGTGCACAAGGGGCTGATCACGTCGCGTCGGCGAATCTCTCGCATCAATCGCGCAATAGGCATTAAGGTTCGACAACGCAAACGCTTGGTACAAATTGTAAAAACCACGCAAAGTGCACACGATTCGCCCATTGCACCAAACCTGTTGGCCCGACAATTTTATCCCGACGCACCGAACAAAGTGTGGGTCACAGACATCACTTACCTTCGCTCAGGGACG
This sequence comes from Myxococcales bacterium, assembly GCA_031386385.1. Taxonomy (GTDB): domain Bacteria; phylum Myxococcota_A; class Polyangia; order Polyangiales; genus JANNCG01. The sequence continues at coordinate 2,047 of JANNCG010001361.1, read as the reverse complement.
CACTGGATTTATCTCTGCTCCATAGTGGACTGCTTTAGTGGGCGAGTGGTTGGCCGCCGAATCTCGCCTGCAATCGACGCGCAGCTGGTCTGCGATGCGATGGCGATGGCGGTTCGCAATCGACGACCTGGCGCGGGCTGTATCGTCCATTCGGACCGTGGGTCGCAGTACGCTAGCGACGCTTCTGATGATGAATCGCTCGACTACACGCTTCATTCGCGGTTCACTCATCGAAGGCAGACGATCGATCAAGCCGTTTTGCTGCGTGCGTTTCTCGGCATTCTCTCCGCCGAGACGCAGGATGCCAAGACCTACGCCGAACGAATGACTGCGCTCGCCTTATCTGCAGCTGCAAGCGCCTCTCCGACCACAAAATGACTCGCATCGAGCTCAGCGAGCACACGCGGATCTACCGCTCGCGCAGCACCGAGGGTGACGAGGCTGCCGTCTCGCACACGAACGACGGCTTAGTGCTCAATGGAGTTCTTTATGACCGGCTCCAGCGCTTCGACGAACAACAGGGTGCAAAGCGCGGTGAGTCAAAGAGCGCGATTTTTGAGTGGCATGCGCACTACTGCAAGACAACGCAGTGGGTCGGTGTTGTGGAGGTCCCTGGCTTGCAGCTGACGATCTTGCCTAAGATCGATGGCGCACGGACTTTGCCAGGCGAAAACCTCGCTCAACGCAACCTGCTGTACATGCTCTCTGTGGCGGGAGCGATTCCACTGAAGCAGCGCGACGTGGCGCAATTGGCAACACGCAAAGCCTCATTGTCCGAAGCGCTCGCCGCCACGTTTGCCCACCGCCTCCGCCATGAGCTGCACATCGGAACCTCGCACGACTACCAATCGTTCGAAGAAAACATCCACACGTTGCGCGGAAAGCTCGTGGTGCAAAAGCAAGCGCAGCACAACGCGGTGCATCGCGAGCGGTTCTTTTGCCTCTATGACGAGTTCACGGCGGACACGCTCATCAACCGGATTTTCAAAAAGGCGTGCAATGTGCTGGTGGGGCGCTCGTACGGCGCCACGACCAAAGAGGCGCTGCAAAGTTGTCTACAAGTGCTCCACGACGTCAGCGATGTGTCCGTACACGATGGCATGTTTGACACGATCAACCTGGATCGCAAAAACCAACGCTTCGAAGAAATACTTGATTTTTGTCGCATCATTCTTCGCAACCAGTCGCCGAATTTGCAGGCCGGTCGGGTCTCAACATTTTCGCTTCTGTTTGACATGAACCGCGTGTTTGAGCAGTTTGTCATCGCGATGCTTCGCAAGCATGTCGCGCCAGCGGTTGATCAAATGACGATCCGTCCCAAGGCAGCGGGTGCCAAACGCCACCTCATGCAAAGCAGCGACGACAGAGTCCTTCGTTTGGAGCCCGATGTCCTGATCGACCTGAACAAGCAACCGGTCCTGCTCGATACAAAATGGAAGGTCTTTGGCGAGAAAGTGGCAAACAGTGATTTGTACCAGATGTACGCGTACCTCAAGCGCTACGAAAGCCATCGATGCATCTTGCTCTATCCCGCAGTCACAGAGGATACATCTCTGCAAAAATCCTATCGATTGCTTGATGGCAACGACACGTTGTCCGCGTAAAAGCTCGATGTACACACCATCAACCTCGGTGTTGATCTTTGGTCTCACGAACGACGTGATCGGCTCATTGCGGAGTTGACGACAATGCTCGTGCCAAAGAACCCAGCGTGACCGAACAACGAGTGCGTGCTGGATTGAAATCGCTCGTGGCAGCCCTGGTAGGATATCGAGCGAAAGCGTTTGATCGTTTGTTGTATGCCGCAGGGGTGGATGACGCTGCTGACACGGAGCCGTGAGTGGCGCGTTTTCGCGATTCAGTATTCGCGCTTGACCCAATGCTTACCAGCACCGTACCCCTACTCTGAGGACGGATGGAGATCACCATGAGGCAGTGTCGCGTGATTGGTTTGGCGAGTGTTGTGGTTGCGCTGTGGGCGCATCGCTCGGAGGCACAGGGGATTGATGACATTCCAGTGTACGCTGCAACGGGCGCGGACGGGGGT
>JANNCG010001341.1:0-15836 GCA_031386385.1 Myxococcales bacterium | reverse complement strand
CGATGGATGGTGCCATGGCAACCCCAGTGCTGTTGCCGTAAAACACGCTGAAGGTCCCTACATTTGATACTCCACCGCGATCTGCACTGCCCGCCCCCACAACAAGATCACCGTAGCCGTCGCGATTGAGGTCTCCCGCTGCAGCGATCGCGTTGCCGCCAAATTGTTCACCAGCAATCGGCCCTTCAATCACTCGCGTTGGGACAGCAGCAACGCCCGTGGCGCTGCCAAGAAACACGCTCACAGTCCCAGCGCTCAGACGTCCACCAGGGTCTGAACGTGGAGCACTCACCACCAGATCTCCAAAGCCATCACCATTCAGATCGCCGGCATTTGCGACGGTGCTCCCAAAGTTGTCGTCGGCCAGTGCTCCCTCGATTACGCGGGCGGGGACGGCCGGGATTCCCGTCATGCTGCCATGATATACGCTCACTGCGCCGGCTCTCGACCGCCCAGGAGGCGAAGCGGATGGCGCACCTACCACAACATCATCGAAGCCGTCTCCGTTGACGTTTGCATGTGCCCGATAACTGGTGTCCGTGCCAGAGGTAGCGTCTGTCGTTGGCGTGTAAAACATCCACGTTGGACTGTACGTCATGCTCGTCATCGCGCCGACGTAGCCTCGAAGGCGCCAATACACTGGACGCCGCGCGGGCAACGCGAGAGTAGGTCGCACTGACGTGCCCATCGCGCGTAGTGTTTCAATGAGCATGGTACACGCTCGATCGCGGCATATCTCGACGACAGCGCCGTCGCATCCAGCTGGCAATATCCAGCGCAAAGTGGGACGAAGAAGCGACACGTCGCCAAGCGATAGCGGGGCGATGGGGCGCGGAAAAGTCACGCATCGTCCACCCACGAGCGAGTATCCCGCGACACACGACAGTGTACACGCTCCCATTGAGCACACTGGACTTCCGTTGGGATCGCCTGGGCACACGGTCCCGCATGCTCCGCAGTTTGCAACCGTCGCAGTGCTCGCTTCGCAGCCATTTGCCGGATTGTTGTCACAGTTGCCAAAGCCCGCGTTGCAGGACGCGATTGCACAACTGCCTCCGTTGCAGCGTGGGAGAGCGTTTGGAAGATTGCACATCGCCCCACACGCGCCGCAGTGAAACAAGCTCATGTTGGTGTTGATTTCGCAGCCATTTGCCGGGTTGAAATCGCAGTTTCCGAATCCAGCGTTGCATGCGTTGAGCCCACACATCCCCGATGAGCAGCTCGTAGCGGCGTTTGCCAACGGCGGACACACAACGCCGCAGCCGCCACAGTGTTGGGTGTTAGTCAATTGATTGACCTCGCACCCGTTGGCGCTGTTCATGTCACAGTTGCCGAAGCCTGCGTTGCATGCGGCAATCCCACAGGCCCCGCTCGCGCATGACGCAGAGGCGTTAGCGACCGAACAACCAACACCACATCCACCACAGTTGCTGAGATCGCTCTGAGTGTTGACGCAGGTCATCATGGCGCCCATTCCACAGATGCGATTGGGCATCGGGCAGCCCAGTTGGCACGCGCCTGCAACGCAGAGTTGACCCATTGGGCATGCCGTCCCGCACGCGCCGCAGTGGCTCGGATCCGTCTGTGTGTTCACACAGCTACCACCGCACAGAGACGTCCCCGCGTCACAAACACAAGCGCCCATTCGGCAGCTTCGTCCAGCCGCACAAGCGTTGCCACAAGCACCACAGTTGGCTGCATTATCGCTGGTATTTGTCTCGCAGCCGTTTGCGTTGTTCATGTCGCAGTTGGCAAACCCTGCGTTGCAAGCACCCACAGAACACATCCCTGCGGCACAAGAAGCGGTCCCGTTGGCGATGGTGCAAACCGCACCACAAGCACCACAGTGAGCGAGGTTGCTTCGCGTGTTCACTTCGCACCCGTTGGCCGCCATCTCGTCGCAGTTTGCAAACCCTGCGGTGCACGAACCGATTCCGCACAGCCCATTTGTACAGCTCGGGTTGGCGTTGGCCGCGATGCACACGCTGCCACATGATCCGCAGTTCGTGCTGTCGCTCTGCGTGTTTGTGCAGACCCTCATGGCACCGACACCGCACACGAGGTTTGGCATAGGGCAGCTTGCTTGACATGCACCGCTGACACAAAACTCTCCCATCCCGCAGGCGACTCCGCAGGCACCACAGTGCGCTGTGTTGGTTTGCGTGTTCACACAGCTTCCACCACAGAGGGATGTACTGGCGGGACATGTGCAGGTTGCTCCCTGGCAGGTGGTGCCCATTGGACACTGGTTTGCGCACGTGCCGCAGTGACGAGGATCACTCTGCGTGTCAACGCAGCCGCTGCCGGCACAGGCCGTGGTTCCCATGGGGCACACGCCAGAGTCGGTTGGGACTGAGGGCACATCTCCGTCGGGTGATGCGCTTTGAGCGTCCATTGTGGCTCGATCGAAAGAAGCGTCGCGCACATCTTCAGCGCCGCCATCCATCGTGGTGGGTGCGCTACAGGCATTCAGCAAAAGTGCCGAAAAAATACAAGCAATTCGAAATCTCATTGAAGCTCTCCTTGAGCGCAGTTGAGAGAGCAAGAGCTCGCCTCAAGCGATGTTGAAGGGACTCTACGGTCTGAGCGCTGCAATCGGTCTGTCTCAACTGGAGTGTGTGAGAGGTGTGTGAGGTACTTTTTGAAGTGGTGTCCAAAACCTCCCACTCGCACCCAAGGCGGGTGGCATTTATCCCTCTTTCGCGTTCTCGCGAAGCCGCGGTATCTTCTCTGAAAGATGACAAAGACTCGATTGCTTCTCATCACTTGCTGGTTGATGGCGCTCACGCACTGCGCAGTAGCCGGTGAGCCTGTCGGTGACGGAGGTGGTGTTCGCAGCGATGTCCCTACCACCGTGCGAATGGATGGAATGGTCACATCTCCCATCACCGACACAGGTCCTATTGGGCTTGATCCCGACGCTGCGTGTGGGATGCAAAACTTCTCGACCAACCGCACGCCCGCGACACTGCTTCTGTTGGTGGATCGGTCAAACTCGATGAACGATCGCACCGCTGCGGGCACCACTCGATGGGACGCGGCGCGCAACGCGCTTCGGCGATTGATCATGGGATTGCCTGACGAAACACGGGTAGGGCTGATGTTTTTTCCCACGGACTTGGTGGCTGTTCCGGCGGCGGGAGACAGCCTGGCGAACTACACTCGCAGCTCGGTTGTGGTGGCCCCGCTCGCGATGAACCGAATGGCTCTTATTGCAAAACTTAACGCGACGATGGCCACGGGACGTACCCCCATGGCGTGCGCACTTCCGGGGGCGATTGGTCAACTTCGGATGCTCCCGGGGATGGAGGCGCGCCATGTGGTGCTCATCACAGACGGACTTCCGACGTTTGACTGCACGGGGCGTGGTCGCTGTGATCCTGCGGACATGGTGTGCCTCACAGAGGTCGAAAACCTAGCGAAAACAGCGGTCCTTAACGCCGCCCGCACGGGCGCGGCCCTCAACCCCGCAGTCCAAACGTTTACCATCGGAACCCCAGACGCGAGCGACATGTTTTTGTCCTCCATTGCCTCCAATGGTGGCACCAGCCGAAGCGCGATGTGCAGTCCATCAAGCTGCCACTACTCAATCGCCGACGCAAACTTTGAGATGCAGCTCAACCAAGCCCTCGACGCCATTCGTGGACGCACCGCCACTTGTGAGTACGCGCTGAACATGATCGATCCCACCATGGCCGATCCCAACTTGGTCAACGTCCGGTACCGAGATCCCATGGGTGTCGAGCGGCTGATCCCGCGTGATCGAACACACATGAATGGCTGGGATTATAGCCCCGGAATGCGCTCAATCATCTTCTACGGTCCCGTCTGTGCCGAGATCCGCGCCGACGCCGCTGGGAGCGCGCGAGTGCAAATTCTCTATGGCTGCCCCACCATCATGCCTGGTTAATATAGAACAAAAGCGATTAATATGAACCTTACAAACTCTTCTCGCAAGCTCTCTTCACTCTTCGCGCTCTGCGTTTTGTCCGCCTGCGCACCTGATGGTGCCGAGGGCGACGGTGGCGGGTTAACCGACGTGCGCAGAACGCCTACAAACGACACTGTGACGATGACAATCGATCGTGTTGAGCCTGCATTCGATGCGGTAGAAGCGCTTGATGTCCCCAGCCCGATCATTGTCGGTGACGTGCCTAACGGGGTGGACGTTCCGACAAACACCGACCGACCTAACCCATCAATGGATGTGCCTGGAGCGCGACCCGCAGGGCTTCCTGCGTGGGTGATCTACTCGCCCGTTGGAGGTGGAGTGGTGGCGCCTGTTGAGGCTCCCCAAGGGCTGACGCAACCCGCCACGGTGCGCAATGAAAACATTCGCACAACGATCGTCCTGCGCACTCCAGGTGTGTATGATTTTGGCAACATTATGCACGTCTGGGCCGGGATGGGGACGTGCATTCAGCTAGAGAATCAGCCGCCTATTTTGCACATTGCTTCGAGCAACGTGACCGTGCGCAACTTCGCCTATCGCAACGCTCCGGACGGGATTCACATCGGTGCGGCGGTGGGCATGGGACAGGGCTACAACGCGCAAGCCCGAGTCGAAAACGTCGTGCTCGATCACGTCACGGGTTACGCATGTGAAGACGCACTCACCACGCAACACAACACGTGGAACATCACGATTGAGAACTCCTGGTTTCACGGCAACCCCAACGTGAATGAGCGCGACAAGCTTCTTCAGCTCAATTTTGGCAACAACTTGCGCATTGTGGGCACCACGTTTACCGCGAGCCCGCGCTGCGTGCGCTTCAAGGGCGGCGCAAGAATCACCGTCGAGTATTCGCTCTTTGATGGGTGCGAAGACGCTGTTCGCGGCGACACGATTGACGTGTTGGGGCTGATCCCAACAACCCACAGCGATGTCACTTCGCGAACCAACACGTACAGAAATTACAACCGAACCTTTAGCGCCATCGGCGATATCACGATCACATCAGTGGCCGACAGCCTGACAAATGGCCGGCGCGATCTGCAGCAAATGGGCGGGATGGTTGTGTATCGGTAGCGAGGCCGATGTGGGGCGCTACATCGCCTGATTGGCCGCGCCCGGCGTCAACCGATTGCGCACAAAGACTCCCGTGCCGTTTGGAATGCGCCCCCAGCTCTCGCCCGCCATCGCGGCGTTCATGGGGTAGTTTGCGCTCTCTGTGACGACGCCTGCTGGGTTGACGAGGTGGACACTCTCGCCGCGACCTGCGCTGATCCCGAAGGGTCCGTGGTAGCAAGTCATGGGTCCACCGCTCATGAGACAGCGCATCTGTGGGCCCACGCCTCCGTCCACTTGATCTACGACGATCAACAAGTACGACGCTGGCGCGAGCGTCGTCCCTGCTGGAAACCGCGCGCTCATTGCCACTCGTGCGTCTCCATCGTTTTCGCTGTCGGTGACTCCCCAGCCGCCCAAATCCGCCGTCGCGGTTCCAACGTTAACAAGCTCAATCCAGTCTTCGGTCTCCGCGCGAATCTCATTGATGACCACCCGTGCGCCCGCACCATTGGGCACATCCATCGCGACACCTGGAACATCCACCTGCGCATTTGGAACATCCACCGTCATCCCCGGCACATCCACGGTCGCGTCATTGTTTGCGCTTGGCACGTCACGCGGCGCAGCATCTCCGATCGGTGGCGCGACCTCCGCGCAAGCGCTGAGCGCTAGGGTCAGCAATGCGAATATTGTCAGCGATTTATCAGACGTATTAGTGTTCATAACTTCGAAATTCTCCGTTGCAAATTGAGCGGTGCTGCTTAAAATACTGCGCGTGTGACTGCCCGAATCTCCCAAGCATCCACACCCGGAAGCGCGGCGATGGTGGCCGCTCCAGCGACTGTTCTGCTCACGGCAATCCAAGCTGTGAGTGGGTCTGCGATGCGCACTCCGGTGCCAAACAACACCGTCCACAAGGTGTCGTCAGTGCTTGCGGTGTTGCGGTTCCAATAGCTTAGTCTTGCGGCGATGAGCCAACGTTGTACGGGCTCGCCACGGGCAAATCCCTCGATTAAAATACTCGATCGATCCGAGAGATCGGCGACGCCCCAGGCGATGGTGGTGGTGGCTCCAAAGCCATACCGTGGTCGATCAAAGAGCGCTCCGACCGTCAACCGATCTGCACGCGAGCGACCAGTCCCAGACGAGCCTAAAACGTACGAAGCGACCAGCCCCAGCTCACGAAGTCCCACTGTCGCAAACGGTCTCACGTCCGCCGAGAACTCTAGGTTTTTGCCTCGGTTAAGCTCTCGCAGCGCATAGCCCTCGCCGTTATAAGCACCCGCAGCGAGCGTCCCCAATGAGCGCGGCAGCTGTGCACGAAGCGTAACACCCAGATCTGCGGGCGAAGACAGCCCCGTGGACTCAAGCGACGCCGCCGCAATGGCTCGGCCTCCCCAAGCGCTCTCAATCATCGGAATCGTCAACGTCGGGACCACGCCCAATTGTCCTTCGAGCCACGCGACGGGACGCCACGCTGCGTAGCCTTCACGGACACGTAGCAGCAAGCTGTCTCCAGCCACACCCAACAGGGCTCCCTCCGATGCCGAGCGCACCGCTTCGAGCACCAATCGCGCGCGTACGGGCCCCCAGGTGGCCGTGATCGCGGCGTGAGCGCGTACAAGATCAAAGCGATGATTCCAGTCGGTCCCCGTGGATTGATTGGTGATCCGCAGCGAGTATTGACCGATCAGGTCAAGTCCTGGGCGCACAATGAGGCGGTGGGTTCCTGCGGGTGTTGAGATCGCACCGATGGGCGTGTGCTCTTGGTCTTCGGGCGGAGTCTGTGGTGGTTGTTGAGTGCTGCCGGGCGGTGTGCTTGCAGCGGGTGGCTGTTGTGTTGATTGCGAAGGCGCCGTTGGAACATTCGCGAGGTCTTCACCTTGCGCGGGTTGTTGCGCTTGTGTGGTAGAGACGGGCGCAACCACTTCGGTGCTGGGATCGGTTTGGTTTTGGTTTGTCGGTGTGGTTAACGGTGTGGTCGACGGCGTGCTTTGCGCGCTGGCACCCGTGGTGAGCGTCAAGACCGACAGCGCAATGAGCGTGCGTTTTTGCATGTATTTCATGGTCCGGTAGTTCCGCTTGGGCCGACGCCGAAGAGCAATGCTCTTGCGTCCGTATGGGGCGCGTCACTGGGGTCGAGCTCAAATCCCAACAGGTCGCCGCGCGCCATGAGCTCGTTGCGAAAGAGCGTCCAGTCTTCAACAACTTGTGCAGCGTATGCCACTGAAGCATCCGCGTGTTCGTCTGCGAAGGCATCCACTCCGAGCGTGTCAGCGCTGCGAATCAGCGTCTGCGCAGTGCTTCGGCCTTCTTCTGTCGTCATGTGCGCGCGTGCGAGAAGTGCTCCCAACACACGGGCTGTGCGAAGGATCGCGTCTGGTGTCCCGAGAGCGTCCACCATGCGATCCGCGCGCAGTGTTTTGTGCGCCTCTCGCTCTGCCCGAATCTGCACCGGAACCCCAAGCCACAAATCGCTACTCCAAAACGGCTCACGCGTGCTCGCTCCCCACGCTGTCCACGCGTTGGTCCGTATCCTTTGCGACACCGAATCAGCCCACACATTGGGCGGAACCGTCCCCGGCGCACCCGAGTCCCCGAGCTCTTTCACCTCGAGAATCATGTCGTCCTCTGGTGCGTCCGTGGGCCCACGCACCAGCACCAACACACGCACGCGTGGCAGACTCGCGATCCCACTCCCAAACTGTCTCACGGCATCAAGGACGGTGAAAAATGCCTCGTCCCGCGGGACTTCAAGTGTCGTTCGGTACCGCAAAAACAGCGACGGAAGTGCTTCCATTGCCGTCGGTGCGAGGTCACTTAAAATAGCGGTTGGCTCTGCGGGATCAAGCACTCCGCGACGAAGCTTGCGGACGGTTCCGGTCAGCGTGGTGAGGTCAGTGATCTCACGCGAACGCGCTAAGTCCCGCGCCCCGCGACGAAAGAGATCATCAAGGTTAGGCGCCATCTGCCCGTCGCTTACTCGCTCAAGCGCAGCGCCGTTTGCATACCGACGAATGGCAGCCAGGTAGCTCTCTGCCGCGGCCCGCGCGATGGGACGTGCTTCGCGCATGAGGGTCTCTTTTGCCGCAGGGTTGTTCGCGTTAGAGACCGAGAGCGCGACGACCAAACCCGCACACAAGCGCCGCAAATCCCAGTGATACGGCAAGCGATCGGACGCATCAAAATCGTTAAACTCAAGCCCCAAGGTGTTGTCCGCAGCGACCAGCACACCGGCGTTTTCGGGGTGCGAATCGCCAATCCCGGGGACCAATCCACCAGGCGCAAACCGCGTAAATCCCGCGCGAGGATCCCCCTCAAGCGCATCGCGTACAAAAATCGGGTACGTCCCACGGTAGTAGTCATAGAGCGAATCACGCATGAGCGCGAACTTGGTTCGCATGAGTGATGGCCGCGTGCGAAGCGACGGGTAGTCCGCGCGCACGATGCTCGAGATCAGCCAAGCAGAACGTGACGACGACGGCGCACTCTCGCACGACAACGCGCTGACAGCGCAAAAAGCGAGGGCGAGTCCCAACGGTGTATGGCGCATCTAAGAGACCTGCCAGTACCGTTGTTTGCCCTTATCATTCTAGCGTTTGCTGACAGTTGTTGCCTGCTTGTCACACACGTACACTCCACGCGCTCACACGCTTTCATCGCAATTTGTCAGAACGCCAGCCGACAACCCGTGTCCAACCACCTCCCCATCTGTCCGCTGCGACCGTTCTCTGGATTTTTATGCACAAATTTTACTTCTTCGCGTTGTCTTTCTCTGCACTTTCGCTGATAGAGTGCACCTCGTCAACGCCATCAACGGTGCTCGGCACGCAACAATTGAGCGCTGGATCAAGCGTTGCGCGACCCGTTGCGCCAGCTGCCGAGCCAGCTGCCATCCCTAGCGATCTTGCGCGCGTGCAGTTGATGATTCAACGGTTGGAGAATCTTCGGCCCGCCGACGAAAGCCGTCCCGCCACGATTATTCAGGTCGCCAATGAGCTCGCGTCCCTCGCGACGGCGCGCTTGCATAACGCGATCAACGCAGACATTAACGTGGGGGGCGTCCAATGGCAACGAGAGCCCAGCGATGGTCAAGGGGGCGAACAAGAAGTTCCCGTACAAACGCCGCAGCGAGACGCTCGGCAAATGGCTGCGCTCAGCGCCCCCGGACGAAGCTTGCTACTTGAGGCAGACGCTTTCTTCGCTCTCGCCGTTCGTCACTATCAGATGCTTCAGTCCTACTCAGCGAGCGCTCTGCCACAAATGGATTTGGCCGTTTACTCGTGTGCGGTGCTGCTGGGAGAGTTCAAACGCGAGGAGGCCGCACGACAGCAGTTTTTTCAGCTCATTCGGCAGTTTCCGACGAGCCAATATGTGACGCATGCGTATTTGTGGTTTGCGGATTATTTTTTTGGTCGCAGCGAGATGCCGCAAGCGCAGCAGTTTTATCAACGTGTGGTGACTCTCGGCGGCGACTTGCAGCTCTACGCGCAGTACAAGCTCGCTTGGTGTGCGCTCAACCTTGGTGAGCCTGACCGCGCAGCGCAACTGTTTGCGACGGTAGCGATGCGCTCAAACACTACGAGCAATATTGAAGAAAGCGCTGCAACGCTTCAATCCAACGCTCGCATTCGAGACGAGGCGCTCAGTGACTTGGCAAACGTCCTCGCGCAGTCAGGATCGCACACCAACGCAGACACGGCGTTTCAGACTTTGGCGAGCGTGAGCGCGTCTCGTGAGAACTCAGAGGTGGTGGCCACAACGCGCGCCCGTGCGTTGCGCCGCGCGTGTAGCACAGCCATTGACGTCGCCAACTGGGTGTTTGCTGCGCGCATGTGTGTCCTCGCAGCGCCGCACGTTGAGCTCGGCTCACTGAGCTCATCGGTGGGTCAACGGTGTGTGGCGTTGGATCATGCGAAAAACGCCGCGCTGGAGGCTAGGCTGTCACCCACGGTGCAAGCAGATATCGAAAACCTTCGCGTGCAGGCGCAGTGTCAGCCGTAGTCGTTGCGCGAGAGCGAGTGTTAGCGAGGTCGCCAAGTGACGGTGAATTTACCCGCATTTTGCATCTTGTCGTTCCATGACGGCGCGCCAAATGTGCCCAGGGTGCGGGTGAAATCGAACAGTGACATCAGCGCGCCAATGGTGGATTCGAGCACCGAGTGCGGAAGGGCACGGCTCCCTGGGCAGCGAATGTGGATGGTCCCGCTGGTGTCTGTGTCGCGCACGAAGTGAATCTCCATTCCCTTGGTTGCCTGGGCGGTCAGCTGGTCCATCCGGTTGAGCAAAGTGGTTGCGGACATCCCGAACAAGCGCATAGTCGCCTCGACGAAGGGCATCATAAAGCGAAGGGTCACGCGCTTGCTTCCCAGGTAGGCGTACTCGCGAAGCGCGGCACTGCCGTATAGTTCATACGTAATGCAATGGATCTCGGTGAGCGGCTTGCCGATGATCCAGTCGGACGCCAGCGGATTGGACAGGATAATCGCGCGGGACTCTTCGCCGAGCTCGGCATAGACCGCGTCCCAGCGGTTTTGCTCCTTCAGGATTTCGACAAAGACTGCCAAAAGCCTGCCCTTCGTTGAGAAGGCGATGGTGGCGGTACGAGCGGATTCTCCCAGTTTTGGCACGCTGAAGAGCTATCACAGCGTTAAGCGGTTGTGAATCTCCGGTATGATGGAGGGCGACCCTGGGATCGGTCTTAACTAAATACTCGATGTCACTCATCGCTCGAAAAGCTCAGGGCGAAAACCCTGCACCATCCGCAGCAACGGCATACGCAAGGTATTCTTGCACCGAGCGCGCGGGTCTGCCGAGCAGCTGTTGCACCGTAAGATCCACCTTCTCAGCATCCCCTCGGCGCAGCCCTGTATGGAGGATTGTCTGGACGACGATCTGCATCAAAGCCATCTTGCGCTTGGTCCAAAGGTGCCAAGCGTACCCAACGATGCTCGCAGCTTCGTACACAATCGGGCGTTTGAGTGCGTTGGATAACAACACTGCCACTTGCTCAAACGTGATCGCGGAGGGCCCTGTGAGCGTGAGTGCTTTTTCGCAGTACGCGTTGGGGTCCCCAAATATTTCTGTGGCCACCTCTGCGATATCGCGCACATCGATAAAGGCCACGCGCCCTTTGCCCGCGGGCACATAAAGTCGCCCCTCTTCGAGGATATCTCGGCGATAGGCGTCTTGCAGATTTTGTGCGAAAAACCCCGGCCGAAGCACCGTCCACTGCCTGCCGTTCGCCGCCAGATGCAGCTCAACTTTTCGATGCGGAACCCACTTCATCTTATCCGCACCCGCCACGGACAAAAACACCACATGCTTCACGCTCGCTGCGTAAGCCGCGTCGACAAATGGGTTAAGCGTTGCGTCCATATCGCCAACGGGAGGCGGTCTTAGCAAAAATACATAGTCGCAGTCTGCGAGCGCGTTGTCCCAAGTGCCTCGGTCGAAAAAATCAAACGGGACAGCCTCAAGCGCTGCAAAGCGCTCGCGAAGGACGCTCTGTCGTCGATCGGCAACGCGCACGATAAAGCCTCGGCGAGCACACTCAAGCGCGACCTCGCGACCCACGTTTCCGTTTGCGCCAGTGACGAGCACTCTGGGAGCTTGGTGAGATGTGGGAGTAGGTGGTTTGATCATAGAGTCACGTAGCACGTTTGCGATGAGTGACGCAGTCATCGCATCAGCGAACAAATGTAACCGAACAGTGATTGACTCTGCCGCAGCTTCTTTCATACTTAATGGCCGTGGATAGTCCGAAAGACCTTCGTGTTGTTCAGTTGGGTAAGGTCTTCGTTCTTGAGGGTCGCGCGGTGATGGAGCCTCGCGACGTGTCCATGGTGCTCTCACTACTCAGCGAAGCGGCCAAAACCGCAGGTGAACCGCTGGAGTACTGGATTGTCCTCCCACCCGATGCGCAGCCACCGCCCGCAGCAGTGCGCGACGCAATGCAAGCCGCAACGAAGACACTCTGGCAGCACTGCGAAAAGATCACCATCGTGCTTCTCGGCGACGGGCTTCAAGCGATGATGATTCGTACGGTGTTGCGCGCGATGACCATGGTGGGTGGTCACCGAGAGCATGTTCGAGTCGTCGCGACGCTGGCCGAAGCCGCGCAGAGCGCACCTAACGGCAAGAGTCTACTCAAAGCGATTCACGCAGCAGGAATCAAGGGAGAACGCGTGGTCGCTGAGAGTATCCACTCCGGCAGTTGAGCCAAACAGAGCGGGCATAATGTGCGACTTATAGTGAGAGAAGCTCAGCGCGGTTTGTGTGAGCGTCTCGCTCTGCGGGCGAAGATTGCGGACACGAGGGTGAGCAGCATGGTGATGGACGCTTGCGGAGGCATGACGCCAATGGGTGACGCGCAATAGCATCCACCGGTGCAAACCTGCCGGGACACATTGGGACTAAAGTTGCGCAGTGGAGCGAGGCAATCGGCGCTCGTGAGTGCTTGGACACTTAGTGCTACCGACACCGGGGGATCGGATACCCTCGGTCCAAGCGCCGGACAGAGAACTGCACCGTCACGATTGACAGCAAACCCAGCAAACAGTTGCTCCTCGCCAGGCGGTGTCGGCCTTCCATGCAATGAATCAAACATGGTTTGGTCGCGATTCGGACCCACTGGGACTAAGACTCTCGTCCCCACTTCACCGCTGCCGAGCGACAGCATAGTGCCAACAGTGATTGTCGGATCCGTCCCGTAGACCCGATCAACTCGCGCAGAGAGCGTTCGATTTTGATTGGTCCCCACAATGGTGCAATCGAATACAGCCACGGCTGGTTCAGAACGACTCTCTGCGTTGATCCCGGCGCAGAGACACCGGTCAATGCTGGAGCAGAAGGGGCCGTATCCCGGCTGAATGACCGCAGCGTCTTGCGCCGTGAGTCCCACGGCATCGAGCCACGAGAGCAGCTCTTCATTCGCGGTCATCTCTTTGATCCGCGCGAAGTTTTGCGTCGCAGCGATGTGCTCTACCAGCTCGTGATGGCCTGTGATGGCGATCAAGTGACCCATGGCGCAGTGTGTTCCGTGTGGATCAACGAACACTGGCGTGTTGTCCGGATGTGAATAATTGCGTGGAAATTCACCCGCATCTCGGTACTCATCCAGCTCTTGGAGCAAGAGCGTCCGGAGCAACGCCCGCAGCGGATCGAGGGTGCTCACGTCACTGGCCTGCACCGTCGCTGCGGCATCAACGAAGTGACGTGTGAGTCGAAGGTGCTCTTGTTGCGCAAATGGGGTCGTTGGGGCGGTCCGTAAGTTCATCGCGGTGAGTATGGCACAATAGTGCATGAGCGATAGTCGCGCTGGGCGATTTTTTCGAGCACTCAGGCCGGCGATTGCGCAATGGGTGCACGGTATGGTGGTAGAGTGGACAACCAGATGATCTCTCAGCGCACCACGAACACAGTTGTGATGGTTGTTTCGGTTTTTCTGGGGTGCTCGGCGCAAGTGGGCTCTCGCGATGTGAGCGCGGATGGGGCCGGCGACGCTGCGCTGGTTGACGCTGGTTGTGTGCAGTACGTGTTTCCGGATGGCACGCTTCCGCCACCGAATTTTTCGCCGTGTGTGTTTGTGATGTTGGTGTCGTCGTCAGCGCGGTGCATCAACATTGGCGATGCGCGGGTGCGCTTGCGATCGGAGGACGCTGGCGTGAGTGCGGAGCTTTTGGCGGGCCCAAACAGAACCAGCATTCCGCCGTCGAATGTGCCCGTTTACTCGACTGGCGGCTCAGCATGCAGCGGCTGGTATACGATTGATGTCGAGCATCCCGCGTACGAGTCACTGAGTGTCAGACGCCTGCCATTTAGAGATCGCTATTGGATGGGCAACGGGAGCACTGAAATCGTGGTGCTTGAGCTCACTCCGCGCGGTCAAGTCGATGGGGGCATCACTGACGCAAGCGAGCGGGACTGAACTACAGTCGCTGTCGTTGGACCTTCAGCGACTGAAGTTGGACCCAGCAGCGACTGGATGAGCGCTGAGAAAGCCCACCCTGCGACGACAATTGTGTGCCCGCGCTAAGATTTTTCTTCTGCGCACACTGCAAAACGCACGAAACAGCTTGCAAATTCTCACAGAAAGAGCCAATTGTGACGCTCTGCACGGGGATACAACAAGCTCTTGACACTGCGCTGTGAATCGGTACAGTCGCGCCCCCTTTAAGGGACGTGTTTACGTAATTTGTTTTTCTGTACGAACTAAAGAGCCAAAGAGCCAAAAAGGTCAGACATGCCGACGATCAATCAACTCGTGCGCAAGGGCCGTAAGACGACCCCGTGGAAGACAGCTTCCCCCGCGCTTCGCGAGTGCCCCCAAAAGCGTGGGGTTTGCACACGTGTGTATACAACAACACCCAAGAAGCCCAACTCCGCGTTGCGCAAGGTTGCGCGTGTGCGTTTGACCAATGGAATGGAAGTCACAGCCTACATTCCTGGTGAAGGACACAATCTTCAGGAGCACTCAGTGGTGCTCATTCGTGGTGGCCGCGTGAAGGATCTTCCTGGCGTTCGCTACCACATCGTTCGCGGAACACTGGACGCCGTTGGCGCCGCAGGTCCTTCGAACACCAACAAAAAAGAGCGCACTCAAGGCCGTTCGAAGTACGGCGTCAAGAAGAAGAAGGGCGGCTAATCCTATGCCTCGTCGTGGCGAAGTTCCGAAACACAAGACTATTCCCGATCCAAAATACAAGGATCGCTCTGTTGCCAAGATGATGAACACCATCATGGTGTCGGGCAAAAAATCAACGGCTGAGAGCATCGTTTACGGTGCGTTTGACATCATCCAAGAGCGCTTCAAAGAAGACCCTCTTGAGGTGTTTCGTCGCGCGCTCGACAACGTGAAGCCCAAGGTCGAAGTCAAAAGCCGCCGTGTCGGTGGTGCTACGTACCAAGTTCCCGTGGATGTGCGTCCAGACCGCCGCGTTTCACTCGCGATGCGATGGATCACCTCATACGCTCGCAACCGTGGCGAGAAGAGCATGGACGAGCGCTTGGCAAACGAGCTGATGGAAGCTAGCCAAGGCCGCGGCAACGCGGTGAAGAAGAAAGAAGACACGCACAAGATGGCCGATGCAAACAAAGCATTCGCCCACTACCGCTGGTAGTCTGTGCTTGGTTTCACTGCCCAATAGCTCCTGATTCATACCCCCCTTCACTCTCTTAGAGGTATCCCTCCGAAAAATGTCTCTCAGGACATAAGACGACTAGACCAGAGCAACCCACTATAAAAACGCTGTTGAACTCAAACACAACACGTCGGGTTGGAAATATCGCTGACCGGTCCTTGCAGACCCAAAGCCCTGAATGTCTCGTCGTAACCCTCTCTTCAGTCGTTTGTGCCCTCAACCGCACAAAGACTCTGCTCCAAAAGTGAGCGAGTCAGACTGGGGGAGGGTTTCGTCTGTTCAAAACATTCGAATTGTTGTATGGGCGGCGTGTTTTCGGAGAGCTCTCTCTCAAACCCTTTAAGTTTTAAGACCTTCGACCAAAAAGCACTCCACCATAAGTGCCCACACTGGAGATTCAGAACGTGCCTCGCGACCTACCTATCGATCGATACCGAAACATCGGCATCATGGCCCACATTGATGCTGGCAAGACCACTTGCAGCGAGCGTGTTCTCTACTACACCGGTCGTCTTCACAAGCTCGGTGAAGTGCATGACGGCGCGGCCACCATGGACTGGATGGAGCAAGAGCAAGAGCGCGGGATCACCATTACCTCCGGTGCGACGACTGCTTTTTGGGCGCCGACACACGGTGCAGGCAAAGACATCAAGCACCGCATCAACCTGATCGACACCCCTGGG
>JANNCG010001340.1:0-9284 GCA_031386385.1 Myxococcales bacterium | reverse complement strand
CAACACTACGCGGCGAATAGCTTCAGGAGAGAGCAAGCCTGACACTTGTGGTGGTGATGCACGCACAAGGGGTCCACGGTTTGCTCGACCACGAAGACCTGAGCCTGAGCCTGCGCCGTAGCCTTGGCCTGTGCCTGTGCCTGATCCGTGACCCATCGTGCCGAAGTTTCCGAGACCGATGGTGCCTTCGCCGGTGCCGCCGCCACCCCAGCCAGTCCCGGTTGCACCGAGACCGCCGAAGCCAAACGCGTCACCAATTGCGTCGCCTGTCATGTTGCCGTTTGCGTTTGTTGCGTCGTTTCCGGACTCAGTGAGACCACCGAACGGAGACACGATGCCAGAAGCGCCGCCAGCTGCGCCGCCACCAGGAGCACCAAGTGCTGCAAAGATACCACGGCTCTGGACCATTTCACGGGCCGCTTGGCGCGACATGTGAGGTGGTTCACCGTTATTTCGAATCGCGTAGCGAGCCGAACGTGAGGGCGCATCGCGCTTACCCATCTTGCCTTCGGGACCCGCGTGACGTGTGCCTTGGCCACCTTCTTGCTGATCGTCGTTGTTCGGCTGTGGTGGGGGTACATCTGGCTGACGTTCTTGTTGGCGCTGAATAAACGCACGCAGATCATTCAAGCGATCTTCGTCGTTACCCTGCGACAACAATCCACCGTCGTCAGAGATCGCAAACTTCATCCCAATGATGCCACCGAAGATCACGATGAACGAGGCGATCGCCGTGGTCAACATCACCGGATCTCGCTTAGCCCCGCCCACAACCTTACGGCCTGGAGCGACAACTTTTGCTTGAACCGTGAGTCCGCCAGCTTCCATCTTGTAGCGCCCGTTTGGACGAACTTCGATTTCGTGTCCGCCGTTAGCAGACGGGCGAGCGTGACCTGCAGCAATCAACTCTTGCAGCGACTTCTTGACGCCATCAAGCTCAACTTCGCCAGTCGAGTTTGGCAAAAATTGAAACCGTGTTGAACCGCCGCCGTTTTGCACGACGACAATTTCGTTTGCGCCACCCATCATTTCAGGGCCAGCGATAAACTTCGACGAATCAGCTTCTGAGACGGAGTTCTTACGATCCATACCGATGCCAATTGCAGCACCGAGAAACGAAAGAGCAACACCCACCAGACCGACTGCGTAACCCTTTGAAATCGTCGCACGTGCTGCGTCTGCGACAGCGCTAAGATCATGGGGCTGCACGTGAGGAGCGCCACCCGCGATGGAAGCTCCAGCAAAAATCACCATCGTCCCGATGCCAAGACCAGCTGCGAGACCAATCCCCGCGGGTGCTTGTTTGCGCTGCTCAGAGAGAAGCGAAAAGCTCTTAGAGCCGTCCAAGTGCGCGACGTGAAGAATTGATTTCTTCCAGAGAATTGAGACTTCAACAGCCTGCGAACCGACCTCTTCAACTTCGTTTGGATTGATATCCCCACGTTTGATCAGTTGAAAGAACTCGTCTCCACCCGTTGCGTGCGAATCCGCACCATGACCGTGTGAAGAGCCGTGAGCCATCGGAGCCGCTGCGCCAAAGCTCGGGGCAGCAAGTGGTGCTGCGAAAGGAGCGGCGACAGAGGGAGGAGGAATGGCCATCGCCGGCGCGGCAATCGGAGCTGAAGCCGTTGCACTTGCAGCTGCTGCTTGTGCAATCGACGCAGCATCCACTGCTTGACCGATCTCGATCACCAACCGTGTGTTGCCAATGCGAATCTCTTCGCCACCGCGCAACGCACACTTGTTGACCTGAGTACCATTGACATAGGTTCCAGAGCCAAGATCGATCAGTTGAACCTCATCGGGCTTGGCTTCGATCACAGCGTGCATGCGCGACACTGTCTCGTCATCCAAGCGAAGATGGCTCTTCTGATCGCGACCGATTTTGATCACGCCTTGCGAGATCGTCTCGGTGCGAACAAGAGTGTCGCCTTGAAAAATCTGAAATGTAATTGGAACGACCAGTTTCGTTGTCATCGTACTACCGTCCGAGCCGTTGGTTCTTCACCGAACCTTAGGGCTCATTTCCTTTCCGGTTAATTGGAGTAACGGGACCGTCGTCCGTCACACTTGCCGGAATTAAAAGACAACACACCATTGAACTTGTTCTCGAAAATCGGTGGCTCGCACCATCGCGAAGCAACGATTCTCGGAACGCCTAGAGATTCTCCACTGATTTCAACATCTCGGGCACAAAGTGCTCGCGAATACGAATCAGGCTGATGCCTGGACCGCGACGTCGCACACGGGTCGATTCACCATCCGGACGCACAAGCTGCCCTGTCACCAACTCATCGGTGAAGTTAAACTCCTGCGTTCTTGTTGGCTGCCCGCCTGTTGCAGCTGCGGCTTGCGCACCTGCGACTGCACTGGCTGCGACCATTCCGAGAGCAACGACTGCTGCAACGATCTTCTTTTTCATGGCTTGAATAAACCTTCCGTCGAGAACAAAAAATTACCGGTAATCGACCCATTGAGTCAACTGCGGTGATTGAAGAAAGCACTTCCCAGAGCGCTTTGGGCGAAACGAGGCAGGCCACAGACAGCCTGACTGTAATCTCAGCTAGTGCGCTGCTGCGGGCGTGGCGGCTGGCGTGGCCGCAGCAGGAGTTGCACCTGCTGCTGGAGTTGCACCGGCTGCCGGAGTTGCACCAGCCGCGGGAGTCGCGCCGGCTGCGGGAGTTGCGCCAGCAGGAGTTGCACCTGCTGCGGGTGTTGCTCCTGCGGGAGGAGTAGAACCCGCGGGTGGGGCGGCGTTCAACGCTGCTGCTGCTTGCAGCGCTTGAACTGTCTGGTCGTTGTTGCGAATGTGACGCTGAGCCTGGGTGACCGCAACTGTGTAGCGCGCGTTACCAGTGGCCTTGGTCACAAACTGCCGCAAAAACTCGTTCGCTCGCTGAAAGTCAGGGACCTGACGTTCCATGTAGTTCATGTGGAGCAAGCCCAAGTTGTAATAGGCGTCGGGTCGGTTTCCGTCGATCGTTCGCGCACGCTCATACTCTGCCTGAGCTTGAGGAATCTGGCCCAATCCGCGCAACGCAACACCCAAACCGATGTGCGAATCATAGTCCCCAGCCCGAAGCTCGACTGCTCGAGCAAACGCACCGCGGGCGTCTTCGTAGCCACGGAAGTTTAGGTTAATCGTCCCGTAGTTGACAAATGCCTCAAACAAGTTGGGGTTGAGCGTTGAAGCTCGCCGAAAGTTCTCAAGCGCACGAATGATCTGGCCAAGTCGAATGTTGACCAATCCCCAAGTGTTGTAAACATCCGCGACATACGCTCGCACGTCTGCTGGGATGGTCGCTTGGTTCTGCTGAACGACTTGCACCGCTTGTGCACAGACGATTCCAGCCAAAAAGAGTCGCTGTGAGCGAGGATCGTCACCCGCGTCTTGCAAATACACCAGCGCCAATTGATTCAACGCAGGGATGTACTTGTCATCGCGTGCTAGCGCTTGGCGAATATAATTCACCGCTTGCATACGATCGGATGGTTGGTCCGGGCCGCCTGCAGGCCGGTTGCGCTCGCGCAAGATCGCGGCGGCGTTGGTATAAGCCTCAACACAGTTCGCATCGTCACGAATGGCTCGCTCAAATGTTGAGAGAGCTGGATCGCGTTGATTGTCACGCAGTTGAAACACGCCCAGCTGGGTTTGCGCACGGCAATACTTGTTGCCTCGAGCAGCGCGGATCGAACGATCAAGTGCCTCTCGTGCGCGATCGCGCAAGTTGCAGCGCTCAAAAGCCATCGCGCGGTTAAACCAAGCTTCAGGAAAAGCTCCGTTTGGCTGTGCGTTGGCGGCCTCTTCAAAGATTCCAGCGACCTCGTTGCACGAAGCGGGGGTCCAGTCACCGTGACCGGTGTTGGCCTCGTCGTGCGTCCGAAACGCTGCAGTTCCACGCTCAAATGTTTGGTTCGCGGTGATGCTCACAGCAGAGCCAGCGGCGGTTCGAATGACTTCACCGCCTGCAGTCCGCGCAGTGTTGTGGGCCGCGACGACGCCATTGGTCGCTCCGCTACCGCCGCCACAGGCGACCAGCAGCATGCCAAGACTGGTTGCGAGAATCGAGGATTTGGTTGTGCTCTTCATTTGCAATCCTGTTGGGTTTCGCATGGGTCCTTCAACGACGAGTTAACGTCGGCCTCCCGCTGCTGGAGTAGGTGTCGGTGTTGCTGCTGGCGTACTTCCTTCTGGTGGAGCGGCCTCGCCAGATTCGTCTTCAGCCACCATGGTGAACACCACGCGTGAGTTTGAAGCACGAGAGAACACCAGGTTTGGCTCAGCGCGAACTTCGTCCGTCAGCGGATAGCGCAGACGGTCAATCGCGTTGAGTTGGATCTCGCACAGGGTTGACCACTCGTTAAACCAGTGGACTCGCGTTGACAGGGCCAAGCATGCTTGAAAACCACGGGCGGCGAGGTCAACCAGAGGCTGAGTCCGCTCATCGATCATGGCTCCGTACGTTGCACGAAGAGTTTCGTAAGGCTCACCAGGTCGTGCCCACTCAGGCGGCATCGGTGCGTCACGAATGAGTTTCGCAAATCGGCCGAACATCTCTCCAAGACGTGCTGCCGCTGCGATTTCCCAGTTTGGGACGTGAAGTGCAATCACTTGCTGAAACTGCCGAGTCGCATCTTCGTTCAAGTTGCGTTGTTGCTCTTGAATGAATGGAGTCAGGGTTCGGGTGGTCCAAGTATCGAATGCACCGCGAGCGTTTCCACCGCGATACCGGGGAACCGGTCGCGCCATGAATCGCTGATACACAGCGTCTGCAATCCAGAACCGTGCCTCTGCGGCTGCGTCTTTTGACTTCTCAACAGCTTCAGCAACCACGGATTCGCCCTGTGCCTGCAGCTGCTCACGAATACGACGCTCGCCGGCAGATTGAGCGCCTTCAGCGGTCGTTCCGTCAGGGTTTGTCGCGATCTCACCCCAAGCAGCGGTCGCTGCCCGGAAGTAGAGCTGGGAGTTGGCGGTGTCTTCGACCTTGAGGTAGCCGCGACCGAGCGCCACGTTTCCCTGGATCTGCTGATCCAGAGTTCCTTGACGAGCGTAGCGGTTCACAAATCCCGTGTAGTGTCGAATCACGTCACGCCATGCGGTCTGCGAACGAGTCCGGCGCTCATCGACGCTCATTGTGGTGTCGCGGTTAAATCGCTCGGCTCGGTCTGAGAAGATCTGACCGATTGAGAAGTTAACGGCGGCTGCCTGACGGCGGAAGCGCTCTTCGGTGCCAAACACGCGGCCGAACTTCGCCGCGTTATCAAGTGCCTTTTGCTCTTCACCGAGACCGATACGGAAGATAGTCGCCTGACGCAGAGCGTCTGCGGCTTGAGTCACAGCCTCTGGATCGGCTGCAGTTGCAACAGCACGGTTGGCAGCAACATAGTCAGAGTATCGCTCGTAGTAATCTGCAGCGCGACCGAACACCTGAATGGCGTGGTAGTTTCCTGCCAAGCGGTACAGAGCGCGCTGCGCCCATGGTGAGTTGCGCGGCAAGAAGATCCCGATCAACGAGTCACGAACGCGCATTGCGCGACCGAGCATGTTGGCCGAGTCGAACATGATCGCGGCGTTGTAGAGCATCTCGTCTGCACGAGCGTCTTCACGTCCGCGGCACTCTGCGTGGTCGCGCACAAGACCGGTGTATGCACGGCCGGCTTCTTCAAAGCGACGTGCGACACCAAGTGCCTCTGCCTTCTTGCGAAGGATTTGGCAGCCAAGCAAGTCCATACGACCACAGAACTCTTCGTGTGAGCTGCGAGTCGCTGAGCCACAGAGGCGCTCTTTGATTGCAGGAAGATCGCGTTCCATCGCGTCGAAACATGCAGGGCGTGAGGGGTTCCACTTTTGGCCCATGACCACGAGCGAGTCGAGGTAAAGGTCAGCGGCGATTTCGCGGAGGTTTTCTGGGTCCGGCGCGTCCTTCGAGGGGTCGTCCGCTGCAGGAAGCGCGATGTCACGAAACATCGTGGCTGCTTCTTCAAACTTGTTTGCTGAGTAGTACAAGAACGCGCGACGGTACTTGATCGTCAAAACGACTTGTCGAGGATCATCGTCACCCTCTTGCGCTGCAGCGGGGCGTTGGACTGCGCGAATCTGCGCAGCGAGAGCACCACCTGCGAAACAAACATAACGCGAGAACGCGTTAAACATGCCCGTCTCTTGGCGGTTGAAATCTCGGGGAGCAAACCGGGTTGCGGCCTCTGGATCAACAGCCGGCGTGCGATTGCGGCTGTTGGCCTGAGTCACACGGTTTGGACGTTGCGTTGCACGCGAAGCAAGCTCGCGGGTGAATTGGTCGTTGTAACAAAGCACTGCTTTGTACGCAGCGTCCTCGGTGTACTCACCCGTTGGGTTCATCTCGACAACGCGGTCGTATGCAGGACCACACTCCGCGAAGTTGCCCTGATCGCGCAGAATGTCTGCGCAGTAGTAAGCAATGCGATACCGGGTGGGCCAGTCGCGACGGTCATAGTCGCTAAACTCAACCTGATCGAGGTCCGGAAACTTCTCCAGCATGATGTTGTACAGCTGTGCTGCACGGGTCATGGTCTGGGGGTCGCGGGTTCCACGGGTTTGGACTTGGCCTTCTGCCGAGCGACCAATGGCCTCTAAGTGCCAGTGAGATGCGACGTCGTAGACAACACGCGCGGTTGAGTTGCGGCACTGGTCCTTTGCGCCTTGGGGACGACGGGATGTTGGCAAGCGGTACTCATCGTACACGTCAATCAAGCGGGTCATCTCGCGCATCATGTTGTCGCGCTGGTTCATTGCGACGTACGCGCGAGCGACCTGTCCTTGCCAATGACAGAACTTGTCGTCTGTCTCGCGCTGGGACATCAGCTCATGAAACACGGCAATGGAGTTGGGCCACTGTCCGTTGTCTTGATAGAGCTCTCCGAGTTTTTCGAGCATCAAGAACGCGCCATTGTCATCCGCGGCATAGCGGCGAAATGTGTTGAGAGCCTGTCCGGTGTTCAGCGGACGGCTGACACCGAACACTGCGCCGTAAGCACTCACAAGCTCGGTTCGCGAGCTCACAACCAACGGAGCAACGGTGCGGTTGTCGGGTTGTGCGCGACCGTATTCGATCACGTTGTAGAACTGTTGCAGCGAGTCTTCGAAGTGCTGGCGGTTAAACTCTACCCACGCCATTTTGTACATCGCGTAGCCACGGACGTTGTTTTCAGGCGTGTTGATCGCAATCACACGGCCATAAAACTGTGCCGCGCTGTCCATGTCGCCTTGCTCGAAGAAAAACTCAGCAAACGACAGGTATGCGTTGGGGACGTACTGCGACTGCGGAAACCGCTGAATCAACGCCAGATACACCGCGCGAGCGCGATCCATGTTGCGTGACTCTTGATAGGCAAACGCCGCATAGAACATCACAGCGTCCATGCGCGGAAAGTTTGGGTGATCGCTGATCAACGTCTCAAACACGCGGAGCATCTGGGTGCGGTAGTCGCGCGCTTGGTTGTTGTGTGCTGCTTGGTCGCGCGTTAGCTGAGCGACCTGTGCGGCGTTGCGTGCAGTATTCGCTGCAAAAATGCGCTCATTGAGCTCTTGGGCGGCGCTTGTCTCTTGCGCACCAAGCTCTTGGAGGCTCTCAGCGAGACGCATCAATGCGTTGGGGCGGTTGGCGTCGTTGCGGTTCATGTTGCGAACGAGCTGCGCAGTAAGCTGCACCTCGCTTCGCAAGATGTCCGCAGCTTGACGAGCCAAGTTGGTCCGGCGCAAAAGCGTCCGGGTGTCCAACTGGAGCACATCATTTTGGCCCTTTTGCTTGTTATTCTTCGCTTTGCCGCGATCGGTCAGATCGGCTTTTGCAGCACCAGGTGGAGCGGTCGAGGTGTGGGATCCCATCCTCTGTGCTCCCGCCGGACACGCTGTCACTGCTTGACGCCGATCGTCTGCGATGCAAACGGTGGCAGCCACCGCAGCGACGCCCGCCGTCGGAACGGCAGGTGTGGCTGCAGCTGCAGCGGCAGTTGTACTGTTTTGATTGGAGGTAGAGCCTCCAGGTCTTTGACCGCCGCGCTGTTGTCCAAGGGCCAACGGGGCCATCATGACAATCAGTGCAACAACTAACCAAGGTGCTTTGGTCAATGCCCGATTCATTGCGATTCTCCGGAAAACAGGCACGCTGCACAGCGCAGCTAAGCCAATGTGGAAATGAAAACTGCTGATTGCGCCCAATATTTGTTCAAGCCAAAACCGCTAACGCGATCAACGCCCACATCGTGGGGCGATCTGTTGACGGTAAAAGCCAAGTTCATCACGCCAATACTCGCCATTGAACGGCCAGAGATAGTGCTCTTCGTCTGCGGTGATTCTTGCGGCTGCGGTGTTCGCATCTCGCACTTGTTCACCAGCGATTTGAGCGCTCAACTGTCCACGACGAGCATTCAAGATTTCGATCAAGATTGCAGTTGTTTGGTTCTGCAAGTCCTGCAATTCGTCAAGCAAACGCTGGTATCGACCACGGGCGAGATCTCCCGCTTGGTCAATCGCGAAGCTCTTTGCAACTGAGATGTCTTGCACCACGCGAGCGCCGAGTGAGCTCGTGCGAAATGCCGCTGGCATTTGGGCAAGGCGTCGCTCTTCGTTCTCGAGGATGGTCACGTACTCAATGTTGCGGAGCAGGGTGCGGTCACCAAGGGCGGTCTCGACGATGGGGCGAAGACGATTGGGGAGTGCTGTGGTCCCGGCGCGGACCTCTTTCAAGAAGCGAAAGAAGGCCGTGTTGTCTTGGTACTGCTGAAGATAGCGAGACAGCTCGGGACGAAGATCGCCGTAGCGTTCGTTGAACTGCGCGATCACCGTCTCAGCGTCGTCGTAGTGACAATTCGAGAAGTAAATCACGCTCTTGAGAACGAGCGACTCGGGATAAAACGTGTTGCGGAAGTATGGGCTATTCAACGTGTGAATGTTGCCCAACGCGCGAGCGTAGTCTTGCTGAAGGTAGTAAGCCCATGACTCTTCGAACAAAGAATCGAGCCAGTACTCGCTGTCGACGTCGACGTGGTTCCACGAGTCAACGGCGCTGTCGTAGTGGCGGGTTGAGTAGTACAAACGTGCGCGCTCAAGCCATGCAAGATCGTTCATACGTTGTGTGTCTTCGACACCGCGGACGCCTTCACCGATCGCGTCTTGAATGTTCTGAAACGCCTCAATCGCGGGCTGCGAACGGTGGTTTCTCACGTGCGAGATGCCCATGAAGAAGCGTGCCTGCACGTAGTAGGACGACTCGCGCTGCACTTGACCGAACAGGTTCACA
>JANNCG010001262.1:0-5623 GCA_031386385.1 Myxococcales bacterium | reverse complement strand
AGCTCGTCTGCGGGGAGCACCATTTGTGAAAACGAGATGTGTTGCCAGATCCCGCCCAAAAAAGTGCGAGCGATGATCTCAGGGTCATGGTGGCGCATTCGACCTACTTGCATTTCCGCTGCAAAATAAGAGGTCAAACGTTTGATACCTCGAGCCGGGGGCGAGTCGTGCTTCGAAAACTGTCGGTCCCGAATGCCATGCTCGCCGGGCGTCGCGTGCGCCATCATAATGAGCGGAAAGAGCTTCGAATAAAACTCGATCATCTGCATCCCGAGCTCGAATATGGACTCCTCCAGGATGCCTTTTCCCACTCGTCCTGGCAGAGATTTGATCCACTCAGGGTCATAACTCGACAGCTCAAACGCGGCCCTGAACAAAGCTTGCTTCGTACTAAACCGATTGAAGAGCGAGCCCTCAGACACCCCAGCACGCGCCGCAATCTCTGCGGTCGTCGCTTGAATTCCACGCGAAAGAAACATCTCCCGTGCGGCTTCAAGGATGGTTTCAGTTTGAATTGTGACGGGACGAGCCAAGTGAGTAGGATCCGCTCTTTCTTGAGTGATCACTTACTAATTCAGCTTTGAGCGGTCGTCAAGCGAGCACGCAGTTTTTGTAGGCGTCGCTTAAAACGGAACGACCGATGTCGGTCCTGGACGAGGATTGCGGCGTCCTGTCGAGTGCGTCGTGTTCGTGGTCGTCGCCGCGGGAGTTGTCGTTCGCGCCGTTGCCGTGGTCGTCGCGGCGGTGTTTGTGCGTGTCGTTGGCGTTGTCGTGGTTGTCGCTCGAGGTGTCGGCGTCCCGAAGATGTCCGCGATCGCTGAGTTCGTCGGCGTGTTGGAGCGCGAGGTTGTCGTTCGAGCGGTGGCCGCCACTGGCGGTGTTGCCGCACTCGATCCCGCAGAATTGGTTCGAACAGTGGGCGGATTGCTGCGCGCGTTTACGTTTACTGCCGGGGCTGTGTTGGTATTTCGCGCGGTAGGTTGCGTCGCCGCCTGTGCGCTTGGCTGGTTGGCCGGCGGGTTGTTGGCCTGGACCGGAGGCTCAACGTTGGCTGGGGCTCCATTATGTACAACAACTATTGCTCCAGGATTATTCACTGGGGCAGTGTTTTGCGCTGCCGTTCCGCCCGTTGCCGCGCCGTTCTCCACAGTTGGGTTGCCCGCTTGCTGTGAGGGCGGATTCTGAGCAGTCCCGAGGCTGCCTCCATTCGATGGATTTGGCCCTGCGTTTTGCACTGCTTGATTCGCGGCGTTCGGGTTCGAATTCTCCGTCCCGTTGCCGTTGTTGTTGTTGTTGTTGTTGTTGCCGTTGTTGCCGTTATTGTTGTTATTCGAGCTCGCGGCACCAACTGACGCTGTATTTGAACCGACGACCCGTCGTGTCATCGTTTGCGACGCATTCATTGATTTCATCATGATGGCACCGGCACCGCCGAGCGCGACGAGGCCGACCGCGCTGAGGATGATCAGCATGGGAGCGTTGCTCTTTTTTGCTGCAGGTACGGCCGGCGCTACCGGCTGAGCGTAGGCGGGAGGACCAAATCCGGCGGATGGTGGCGGTGCCATGTGATTGGGTGGAGGCCCGAAGGGGTCATAGCCGCCCTGAACGAGTGGTGGCGGTGGGTTCTGCTGTGGCATCCCGTTGGCGTATCCAGCCATTCCCATCGGGACGGGGGCGTTCATTCCGCCGACCTCCGCAGGAGGCATCGTGGGTGTCACCGAGGGGGCTGGGCCACCAACGCCCATCATTGTTTGTTTCGGAATGTACGCCTGCTGCCCTGGACCCGGTCCTTGACCTTGCGCTGGCCCTGGTCCCGGTCCGGCCATCGGTCCTGACCCACCCATTGGGTTCGGTCCCGGCGCTCCAGCTGGTTTTGCGGGGCTTCGAACCACGCCCGAGGGCTGTGCTCCGTTGGTCGGAAGGCTTAGCGGTCCGGTCTGCTCGTATCCCACTGCTTTTCCAGCTTCAACGAGCGCATCTCGCATCTCGAGCGCAGTCTGAAAACGACGCGCGGGGTCCTTCTCAAGCGCCTTCGCGATGAATTTCTCGATCGGCGCGGGAAAAGGCAGTCCCGTGGCGTTGGCCAACGTGAGGGGCGGATTCTCGAGCACCGCTGCGAGCAACTGCACGGTGTCCTCAGCGTCGATTGGGCGCTTGCCGCTGAGCATAATAAACAGCGAAACTCCAGCTGAATACAAATCTACGCGTCCATCGCTTGCGACGGCTTTTCCGCGGATCTGCTCTGGAGCCATATACGCTACGGTGCCCAAAGTTTGCCCATCACGCGTGAGCTCTTGCTGGGATGCGTCTGCGAGTTTTGAGATACCAAAATCGAGGAGCTTGAGCTTTTCGCTTCCCGTAGTGCTCTTCTCGATAAAGAGATTCGCGGGCTTTAAATCGCGGTGAATCACTCCGGCTTCGTGCGCTGCGGCGAGGCCTTCGAGCATTTGTCGGCCGAATGAGAGTGCGCGCTGGATGGGCATTCTGCCGCCCTTGAGTGCCTGCTGCACGCTCTGGCCTTCAAGATACTCCATCACGAGTACCAAACTGCCGCCCACTTCGGCGTCGAGGTCGTAGATCGCTACGACATAGTCGCTGCGAATTCGACCGGCAGCTTTTGCTTCTCGACGAAAGCGCTCAACGTACGCTGGGTCCTTTGAGATCTCGGGATCCAGGAGTTTGAGGCCGACGAGGCGGTCGGTTTGCTGGTGTTTTGCGAGATAAACGGTCGCCATGCCACCACGACCCAAAACCTTTTGGACGGTATAGCGCCCGAGGACGACGCTCCCTGGTGGAAGTTCACGGTTGCGACCGGCTTGTTGGCCGAGAGTAGCGGCTCTGGGACGAGGAGGTAATGCCACGGCGTTTTGCGGTATCCTAACGGATTAATGAGGGTCCGTCATGCGATCAGACCCCTGAGCACCCAAAATCCTTTGGATGGTTCGGTTTGAAAACAAATCCTTTGCTTAATCCGACCCGACGTCCCGCAACCCAGCGTCCGGCAACGGAACACACTGCGGAGGCGACGGGATCTCATCGGTGATGCGCACGATTGAGCGGACAAAATGCTCACGCCCCGAGACTCGCTCGCGCACCAACGCGTCAATCTGCAGCAATTCACCCACCAGATTGCGTGCGCAGTCCAAAGAGAGAATCACTAGTTCCGGATCGGTCTGATAGATTCCAGCGCCTCGGTCAAACAGGCCGCGAGGGGCTCCGTTATCATTCCATCGGCGAACGGCCGTAGGAGTGTGAAGTACTCGACCATCACGGACTCGAACGGCGCGAAATGAAAGGTCAATATCGGGAGCGAAACCCTGGATTCGTACGCGACCCCAGACGTGAAACCCGCCCTGAGCTCCATAGATCAGCTCGCTGGTGGGTGCACAAGAAGCGTAGGATTCCCAGTCAAATTGCCCGGTCCCGAGCTGCACCGTGGGATCGAGTGCCGAGCCATCGTTGGTGCATCCCACGCCGTCCACTCTCACTAAAACGTCTATCCCGCCGTCCGGATCCCGTGGACCGGAGATGCACGAGAGGGCGAAAGAGAGTACCGATGAAACAAGAAAGGTCCCTCGAAAGTTCACTTTGGGAGAGTAGCACCATCTAAGACTCCTGCGTCGCAGGTTGACCGGTGCATCCCCCGCGTGTAAAAGCCCCTGCCCTCGAATTGGCACTCAATTTGCCGTTTTGCCGGTGATTTCGATGACAACACCCATGGTTTATTCAGTTTACAACGTGCTTTCGCACTCAGTTTTACAAATTGCCTTTTGGTTGCAACCCCTGCCCGGAGGTGGTGGCGCTGCGCCTTCGGCCCCCGCAGGCGCTCCGCCCGGAGGTCCTGGACTGATGGGAAATGTCGGGATCATTATTGCGATGATCGCGTTTTTCTACTTCGTCGTGCTTCGACCGCAGCAGAAGCAACGCGCTGAGCAGGACAACTTGCTCAAGAGCTTGCAAAAGGGCGACAAGGTTTTAACCAACTCAGGGATGTACGGGACGATCGTCGCGATTGATGGCGACGATGCAGTGATCGAAATCTCTGAAAAAGTCCGCGTGAAGTTTAAGCGCGCGGCCATCGCAGAGCGGCTCAACGGGCTCGCTGCGACGGATAGCAAAAGCAAAAAAGAATCTTCGGCCAAAGACGCATCGTCGGCTGAAGCCAAGTAGTGGTGTTGGAGTAATCGCCAATGAATCGTTCGTTTTATGCAAGAGTGATGACCATCCTTTTGGTCGCACTCGCCGGTTGGATGGTCCTTTGGCCATCTTTGTCTCGTATCGCTCCGCGCTGGGTGACTGAGAAGATTCCGTATCGGATGAACCTCGGACTCGACATCCGCGGAGGCGCTCGACTCACGTACGACGTGCAGATCGGCGCGGCCATCGCGACACGTCGTGATCGAACGATTGAGAGTCTTCGCGAGGTGCTCGCTGTCGACTACGGCTTTCACTCAGGCAACGGTCGGCTGACCGAAGAGGCCTCAGAGCAGCTTCGACGCAAGGTGCAGTTTCGCGCGTCGGAGATTGACAACCGCGAGTTCACCGCGATCTTTCGAGACCCGGCCGATGCTCGTCGTTTGACCGCTGAGATGCTCAGTCAACGCGATATGCGACAGGTGTCGCGCGTTGGCGAGCGTGTTGTTGCTTCACTGAAGCAAGACGAGGTCGAGAAGATTGAGCGCGAGAGCGTAGAAGAGGCCGTACGTCGTATTGAGGGTCGTATCGACGCTCTTGCGGTTCGTGAGACCTCCATCACCACACGCGGCGAGACCATCGTCATCGAGATCCCTGGCTCAAACCAGCAATACTTTGATGAGATCCGCGACATCATCCGAAAGACTGCGCGACTTGAGTTTAGAATGTGCGCAGACTCCTCGACAGTGCTTGAGCGCTTTCGTGGCGGTGGAGAGCTCGCTGGACGGGTCCCTGCGGGGATCACCGTTGAGAGCGAGAGTGTCACAACCGGACAACACCCCGACGGCACCAACATCCCCGGTACCTCCATGTTCTTTCGCGCGACAGGAGTGCAAGGCCGACGCGATCTCGAGCGCTTCATTCACTCAATTCGAGAAGAGATTCCAGAGACGTATGACCTGGTGCTCGGCGAAGACGAGAGCCGCACCCGCCGCAATCAAGTGGCGGTCCCGGCGGATCAAAAGAAGTGGCGCACCTATACCGTTGAGCACGTCGCTCACGTCACGGGCGATCAGATCCAGAGTGCTGAAGTGAGCGTCCGTCAGGACACCAACCAGCCTTACGCTGCGTTGACTTTCAAGACAGACGGTGCGCGTGCATTTGCGCAAATCACCACGGATAATGTCGGTCGTCGCTTTGCGATCATCCTCGACGATCTCGTCAAGAGCGCGCCGGTCATCAATGAGCCGATTCGTGGTGGCACTGCCTCGATTACCATGGGCTCTGGCGACAACCGCGCTCAGATGCGAGAGGCCAACGAGCTCTCACTGGTGCTTCGAGCAGGAGCACTTCCCGCCCCGCTTGCTGAAGGCGCAGTGGACTTTATCGGACCCACCTTGGGTCAAGACATCATCAAGCGAAGCATCATGGCTGCGGCGATCGCTGTTGGGCTCGTCATTCTGTTTATGGCGCTCTGGTACGGCCCCGC
>JANNCG010001204.1:0-12087 GCA_031386385.1 Myxococcales bacterium | reverse complement strand
GGATGGCAGGTTCGCGGGGGTCGCGCGGCTGTCACGCACGAGCGATACACATCCAACTTCGGCGACCCACGAATGCCACTAACCGGCGAAGCATACTCACACTTTAGCTACGCACTGCAGCTCGATCGCCCTGTGGGTGGGTATTTGGGCAAGGTGCTGATTCCGCTGGGAATCGTGCTGCTTATTTCGTTTGTGGTGTTCTTTATGCACCCACGCTACTTCGAGTCGCGGGTCACTATTTCGCTGACTAATTTGATCTCTGCCGTGGCGCTTCAGTTGAGCGCCGGTTCAGACCTGCCCAACGTGGGCTACTTGGTACTTCTCGATCGGATCTATCACCTCTGTTACCTCATGATTTTTTTATGTCTCGCTGAGTCTGTCATCGTCGCGCGCATCCACGACGACGGAAGAGAGACCACCGCGCGCCGGATTGATCGTCTGTGCATCGCACTCAGCCCTCTGCTGTTTATCCTCGGCCTCGCGTACCTGTACTGGCGACGATGAGCCGAAATCCGCATGTGCGATTCTCGTTCGTGGCGTCATTTGAGCGCTGAATCACTGGTGCACTTCCCTGCGGAGAACGAAATAACATACGTCTCTGATATCTGGCGGCCCGACCCCGACCCGAGATATTCTTTGCGAGAACATTCTCGTCATTTTTAGGCCCTTCGCGGAAGATTCACTATGCAGTCCTTCATTCGTTTGCTGAAACCAACAACGCTCTTCGCCGTCTCGACCCTCGCGTTGAGCTTGCTCGCCGGTTGCAGTTCGAGCTCGTCGCCAGACGCAACGGTGGACAGTGCAGTGATGCAAGATGCGTCGATGGACGTGGACGTGATGGATGTGGCCGCCGACGGACCACGAGCAGATTCGCCGGATGTTGCAAATATGCCGCTGTTTCTCGTGACCATCCGGGGGACGCTGCGCGCAGCGGGATCGAGTGACGGAGGCGTGCTGGATGCAAGCGACAGTGGTGCAAATGACAGCGGCGCTGGCGACAGCGGTGCAAGCGACAGCGGTGCAGGCGATGCAGGACCTCCTGCGTTTGATCTCAGCTACGCGCGCGGTGTTCACAACGGACTCGTGATGAGGACCATGGCGATGGCGATGATGAGCGGTGAGCTTACGCACCACGCCTCTGTAGGCACTGCCAACGCCTCGCAGGCGCTCTTTTTCGACACATGGAACAGCCTTGCAGGCATCAACGCGTTGCTCGGTGACGCGCAGTTTCAAGCGGGATTTAACGCGCTATTCGAGAGTCCACCGACCCCGGCGATTTGGCTTCAGGGCACGGGATTCACGCAGTATGTGCTTCCCGCAACCGGCAATACGCGCGTCTATGTGTCGATTCGAGGGACACTCAGAGCTGGCGCGATGGGGCTGCATAACCAAGTCCTCGGCGCAGCCATGGGTCAAGCAGTTATGGCAGGCAACGTGTCTCACACCGTGTGGCTCGGCCTGCGCGACACCAACGAGTTTCAGGGAATCCAAGTGTGGACCAATCCAGAAGGCGTCAGCCGGTTTCTTAGCAACCCCCTCGTGTCGGCTGCCTTGGGGATGCTCTTCACCAGCCCGCCGGTCATCACGACTTTTACACCCCCTGC
The DNA here is from genome assembly GCA_031386385.1 of Myxococcales bacterium. Taxonomy (GTDB): domain Bacteria; phylum Myxococcota_A; class Polyangia; order Polyangiales; genus JANNCG01. The sequence continues at coordinate 10,483 of JANNCG010001204.1, read as the reverse complement.
GGACTTCACCACCACCGGTACGATGCCCGCTTGGGGGACACCGTAAGCTCAGCCACTGAGCCTCACTCTGCGGGCTTTTTCGGCTTCTTTTTCTTCTTTGGAGCTTCGCTCGCGGCAGCGGCAGCGGGAGGCGTCACGGGTTTGGGGGCGTAAGGTTTTTTCGGACCGCTCGCATACACTGGCTTGCCCTTTTTTGCGGTGTCAAACGTCGGTTTGTAAGGCTCTTTGTAGGGCGCTTTGTAAGGCTCCTTGTAAGGCTCTTTGGGGTTCGGTTTGTGCGGGGCTTTGTGTGTTGGTGCACGCTCTTCGACGTAGGGCTTTTTTGTTGCGCCGGTGTATGGGCTTGAGGGACGGGGCGCTGGTCGCGGGGGATAGGATGGACTTGGCGGTCGATACGAGGGTGTGGGGGGTCGATACGAAGGACGAGCGTCTGCACTGCCGCCGTCTATCGGGTCGATCTGAATCCTGGGATCTCGCTCGTCGGGGCGCTGTGCGGCCTCAGTAAAGCCAGGCACAACATGTGAGGCGATTTGCACGGTGGAAGAGGTGTCACCGATTTGGATCGCGCCCACTTGATTGCTCGAGATATCGCCACGACGACAGACCAGCGCGAGCAAGCGTCGCGGATCTGCGCCGTGCCTGCTTCCCCAAGTGACACGAAACAACGCAAACGACTGCGGACCGGGCGTGGACCCTCGCGGGACGGTGAGCTTCTCTCGCGGCGGCGGTGGCCACGAGCCACGCGGTGCCGGAGCTTCAACGTCGGCAGCGCGTGCCGGTGGATAGCTTCGCGGCGCGCTGTTGTCTCGTGTGGGTCTCGCTGACGCACTCGGTGATGCACTCGGGGACGCGCTTCGCGGTGGCGCTAAGGGCTCGTCTCGTCGTGTTCGCTCGCCAGGGATGACTTTGCCCAAAGGCGACAGCTGCGTCACGTGCCGCGGCTCGCTCGGTCCGTTGCGTTTGATGTGCGCAAGAAGTGTGGCGACCATCGTGACGGGCTCTACGTCTTTGAGTAGAGACGTAGCGAGGCCCTTCAACCGCGGCTCAATCGGCGCGCTGGATTGGGCGATAAACTCATCGCGAAGTCTTGAATCTGCCTCGCGAATCACATCTTCTGGCTGCGGAACCGGCAGCCAGCTCGCGGTCACGCGCGCTTGTCGCAACAAACCCAGGACCCGCTCTCGTGCGTTGGGCGTAACCAACACGATGTTGACGCCCTTGCGGCCAGCACGACCTGTGCGACCGCTGCGGTGAGTGAAGGTCTCTGCGTCGTTGGGCGGGTCCGCGTGAATGACTCGGTTGACGTCAGCGATGTCGAGGCCACGGGCAGCAACATCTGTGGCCACCAGGACGCGAATCGACCCCGAGCGAAATGCGTCGAGCGTGCGAGTGCGCTCGCGTTGCTCTAAATCTCCACTGATGGACAGCGCGCGAAATCCGGCGTCTGAGAGTGTGTCCGCGAGAGTTGCGGTCCCCTCGCGTGTACGCACAAAAATCAGCGCACGCTCGTCGGGTTCGAGGAGCAAAATGTTAATGATCGCCGCAGCGCGGTCGTCGGCGCGAACGAGGTGCGCGATGTGTGCGATGTCTACGTTAGCGACCCCGAGCGTGGTGCCCTCAATCGCGACGGCGTTTTTTTGGTAGCGATCGGCAAGCGTGCGAACTTCGCGTGAAAAAGTAGCTGCAACCAAGTGCGTCCGCCGGTCTGCCGGAAAGGTCGCCAAGATCCCTTCGAGCTCGTCCCGAAACCCCATATCGAGCATCTGATCGGCCTCGTCGAGCACCGCCGTGATGAGCATTGCGGGATTGATTGAGCCTCTTGTGAGATGGTCGAGCAAGCGACCCGGTGTACCCACCACCACGAGGGGACCTTTCTTAAACTCACGCACCTCTTGCATGTAGCTGGTCCCGCCAGTGACCGATGCAACTGTTACACCCAAAGGCTCAAAGAGCCACGTCAGCTCTCCGGCCAGTTGTGTGGCCAGCTCGCGCGTGGGCGCGATGAGAATCACCGCAGGCGTCGCGGTCCCCTTCGTTACACTGCCTGCACGCTCTTTGGCGATGCGTTCGAGATCAGCCGCAAGGACAAGGCCTACCGCGACGGTCTTGCCAGAGCCGGTCTGCGAAAACAGGCGGAGGTCTCGCCCGACGTATGCAGGATCGAGAACGGCCTGTTGAATAGCAGTAAGAGTGGTGAATCCGCGCCCTTCAAGGGCGGAAGAAATGAGCGGTGAAAGCGCTTCGAAACTCGGGTTGGTCGACATCAAGGCGGCGGAAGCTAGCAGAAATACGGACCGCCCGCTGAGTTAACGTGCACACAACCAGCTTACGATGATGGCACGGCGTCGGGGCACGCAGGTGTTGCGTGGTGTGAGCAAAGTCTACCTCCCTGTTTGCACGTGCGATAGAGTCCCGCGCATGGCGAACACACACATCACTGAAGCGACCGCTGAGTGGGTCGATGGTCAGTTCACTTCGACGATTGTTCCGACGTTGGTTGAGTACATCCGTATCCCGAACAAGTCACCGATGTTTGACAAAGAGTGGCGCGAGCACGGGTTCATGCAAAGTGCAGTGGATTTGCTTGCAGATTGGGCTACACGCCATCTGCCAGCGGGGGCCACGCTCGAAGTGGTGCGCTTAGAAGACCGCACACCGGTGATCTTCATGGATGTCCCCGCGACGGGCGGAGCGACGGGTGACACCGTGCTGTTGTACGGTCACCTCGATAAGCAACCCGAGATGGTCGGTTGGCGCGAAGGACTCGGTCCGTGGACGCCTGTGCTGGAGGGCGACAAGCTCTACGGACGCGGCGGCGCGGACGATGGCTACGCGATTTTTGCGTCCCTCACTGCCATCAACGCGCTTCGAAAAGATAACATCCCGCACGCACGGTGCGTGGTCTTGATCGAAGCGTGTGAAGAATCCGGCAGCTTCGACCTACCCGCATACATCGAACATTTGGCCCCGCGAATCGGAACCCCGAGCCTCGTAGTGTGCCTCGATTCGGGCTGCGCAAACTACGATCAACTCTGGTCCACCACCTCTCTGCGCGGGCTGATTGTCGGGACGCTAGAGGTCGAAATTCTTCACGAAGGCGTCCACTCTGGCGATGCCTCTGGCGTAATCGCATCGACTTTTCGCATCGCTCGAAAGCTTCTCGATCGGTTGGAGGACAGCGACACTGGGGCGATTCGGCCAAGCGATTTGTCTGTCGAAATTCCACCAGGACGAATCTCGCAGGCGAGCACGGCGGCGGCGGTTTTGGGTTCGGACCTGTGGTCGAAGTATACCTTCACCGACGGGGCGGGTCCGCTTTCTCACGACCCCGCGCAGCTTATATTAAACCGCACCTGGCGACCGGCCCTCGCCATCACCGGTGCCGATGGGATCCCATCTGTCACTGAAGGAGGCAACGTTCTGCGCCCGCGCACTTCGCTCAAGCTCAGCCTTCGTGTGCCGCCACATCTGGATGCCAAAAAAGCTAGCTTGTCTGTCAAAACGCTGCTCGAAACCGATCCTCCGTACGGCGCAAAGGTCCGCTTCAATGTGATTGGCGCGAGCGCCGGTTGGGACGCTCCGGCGCTGGCTCCGTGGTTAGAGCGCTCTCTCGAACAAGCCTCCGTGCGCTACTTTGGCAAGGGGACTGTGTACCTTGGCGAGGGCGGATCGATTCCCTTTATGGGGATGCTGGGCGCGAAGTTTCCCGACGCGCAGTTTTGTATCACCGGCGTGCTTGGGCCTGGGAGCAACGCGCATGGACCGAACGAGTTTTTGCACATTCCGACTGCAAAAAAGCTCACACTCTGCGTCGCGGATGTGCTGGCGGACCACGCGATGCGGTGATGGAGACGGGTTAGGCGCTGAGGACTTCGCATTGGCGCAGTGCTGTATGTGCGCTGAGGGCTTCGCATTGGCGCAGTGCCGTAGGCGGGGAGGACAAGCCTCCGCGCAAGTGCCTTCGCGCCGCCGTGTGGCACAATGAGCTCGTGATGCGCTCAGGAAATCCCCTCGTCATTGACATTCCTCGGGGTTGGTTTGAGTCGTTGTTGGCTTACAGCAAAGGGTGAGTGTAAAGCAAAGCTGCTCGAAGCACTTCGGAGTTAAAGTTTGGTTGATCTTCCGCACGCTCTCGCATCGCAGTCGCATCTCTGACGAACCCTGAGCAGTGACAACCGCGAGGGGATTTCCTGAGCGCACGATGAACTCAGTGTGCAACGCTACTGCGCAAAGGCACGTGCGAGGAGGCTTGTCCTCATCGCAGCACTGCGTCACTGCGAAGCTGCTTGTGATACACGCTGGTGCGGTGATGCATACAGGCTAGGGAATGCGACAGAGCAGGCTCGTGTCGGTGCGGTCGCAGGGAATGTCGTTCCACGCGAAGGCGCGATCACGCCACATGTGCGCGCAGTCGTTGGGTCCGCTGGAGTCGTTGTTCGGCTCGCCTGCAAGCCAGGGAGTGAAGTTGGTCGTTGTCCCATCGCTCCACCGCCAAGACCCCTCTTGCTGATCCTCGAATAATCCAATCCAAGCGCCCAACCCCGCACTGCCCACGGACGCAAGCGCACGACTCGCGCACACGCGCTCTTCTTCGCTGTGGATACTCGCAAGATCCCCACCGAGGCTGCGGCAATAGTCGCGTGCCTGCTGCCACGAGCGACCCGTCGCGCCGTCGGTCCAATACCGCACGCCGTGACACTGAAAGCCAAAGGACGACTCCTGTGGGGTGTGCGTCCCGGAAGTACCGACACGATCGCTCTGCATCGGCGGGCATACGGTGGGCGTTGGAGGCATGGCGGCACATCCAGCGACGAGGGTTGAAAGCCAAAACACGAGGCCCTTGAGAGGGCTCTGCAAATTGAGAGGGCTCTGCAACATGTGTCCCCGCACAAAACGGTGATTCAGTGACATAGGCAAAGTGACAACGCGGCAACGAGGGAGAAACTTACAGCGCGACGAGTGAGGCGGTGAGGCCCAGCTCATTTCGAGGCGGTCTCCGTTTTTCTTAGATAATTCTCGCGCAAGTGCGCTCAGCCCAAAAGAGGACATAACTCGGGCTTGACATGCATTCAGTTCTCTCTATCATCTTCGCCCTTTTGTTCACTTACCGTCGAAGCGCATCACCATTAGGGGTGGCGCGCTTTTCTTATTGTCCCAGTAGCAAAGACACCCAGTAGGGGTACCGCATGGCGTTCAAAAAAAGCGATCTGAAGCGCTTCAAAGAAGACCTCGAAGAAAAGCGAAAGCAGATCATTGAGAATGCGAAGGACACTCTCGCCGAGGACATGACCCTCGACGCGAATGATCTTCCTGATGAAATGGACCTCGCTTCGAGCGAGTATCTACAATCACTCACCTTTCGCCTCCGTGGACGCGAGAAAGTGTTTCTCGAAAAGATCGATCGCGCCCTCATCAAGATTGAAGACGGATCGTTTGGCTCTTGCGAAGAGTGCGGCGAAGAGATCACGATTAAGCGAATCGAAGCACGACCTGAGACCACCCTCTGCATCAAATGCAAAGAGGACCAAGAGCGCGCTGAAAAAGACTACAGCTAAGGCTTTTTGACGGGTTAACTAACCGCGGCTCGGCAGTACAGCGGTAGATTGCAGCGGAATTTTCACGGTGAATCGCGTCCCACTAGGCGACGTATCCACGGTGATGGTTCCGTTGTGATCGTCGACAACCTTTTTGACGATGGCGAGTCCCAGGCCGGTCCCGTCGCGTTTGCCCTCAGTGACAAACGACTCAAAGAGTTTTTGCTGCACGCCCTCAGGGATCCCGGGGCCGTTGTCCTCGCACACCAATACGAGCTGATCGCCCTCGCGCGACACGGTCACATCAAACGTCCCCATTTGGTCGCGCCCAGCCATCGCGTCCGCCGCGTTGCGTGCGAGGTTGTGAATCATCCGAGTGATCTTAGACGGGTCAATTCTCGCGGCGCCACGCTCTAGCAAATGCAGCTTCACCGTGACGTTGCGCGCAGCCATATCGCGCTGCAACATCTCAACGACTTCTTCAAAAAAAGCCTGCAAAGGAACCCTCTGAAACAACGCCGACGACTCGCCCCTCACAAACGCCAACAGCTCAGCGATCATCGCTTGCACCAAAGCAAACTGTCGCACGATGGACTGCGCATACTTTCTGCGCTCGTCCTTGCTGTCAATGTCGGGCATCAACTGTGCGTAGCCCGAGATAATGGTCATGGGCGTACGAATGTCATGCAGTACGTTGGTAAGCGTTCGGCCAATGGTCGCGAGCCGCTCACCACGCTCGCGCTCAATCCTTGCTTGAGACAGCTCAACACCCGTGGTCACGTTGGCGGCCACCAGCTCAAGCAACTCGCGATCTGCGTGGGTAAACCCAGTATGTTCGTGCGATCTCAGCTCAATCGCCCCTCGCGCTCGACCATTCTCGCCCGGCAGCGGAACCACCATCACCGCCTCCTCCCCACTCTCTAACAACACCTCATTGCGCAACACCGCCCGCCCGATGGTGCTCTGCTCAGACACCGCCGCATCCACACTCACCAAAGACGTCCCAAGCACCGCGCGATACTTCGAGAGCCCCGTGACCATGTCCGTGATCACAACACAGCCGCTGTTGGCCAAGCACGCCCTCAACAGCTGCTCGAGGATCCCATGAAAAAACTCTTCCATCGTGTCCACGCGGGACAACAGCTGCTCGATCTCAAGCAACAACTGCCGCTCGTGCAAAGAGCGCTCTAACTGTGTGCGAAGCTCGCTTAGCGCGCGGTTGCGCTCAACCAATGTTAACAGCGTATTTGCAGCTTCGAGTGCCACCGCAGCCTGCGCCGCAAGGGCCTCAAGCGTGGCTACATCGTCTTGGTCAAACGGCCCGCTGTCATGTCGGTTCAGCACCTGGAGAACACCCACCAAGCGGCCCTCTGCCGTGAGCATCGGCGTGGCCAGAACCGCGACGGTGCGAAAGCCAGTCTTGATGTCCCAGGCGCGGTCAAATCGGTCGTCTTGGTACGCGTCTGCGATGTTGACCGTTTGCCTATCGGTCGCTGCGGCGCCCGCGATCCCTTTGGTCATGGGGAGGACAATTTTAGTCGGTTGCCCCCCCTCGGTCGCGTGAGACACCAACGTGCGGCCGTCCGCTTCGAGCACATACAGCGTCGCGCGCTCGGCCTCAGCGACGCGTTTGGCCGCAGCGAGAATGCGTCGAAGTAGCTCGTCTTTATCTACACTCGAATCCAAGAGCAAGCCCACTTCGCGCAGGGCTTGAGTGCGCGCGCGCTCACGCTCTAACGCGTGTTTAAGCGCGGCGATCTCGGCTTCGGGGTTGTCGTAGTTTGAATGTGGTCCGCCCACAGCGCTCAAGACAATGCCACTAGAGTGCCTTGCGGATCAATGGGTACACGCGCGAGAAGAAATTTGGGCGCCTGCGTGGCCATGTCAGCGCTGAAAAGTCTGCGTGAAAAGTGAGAGTTGCCAACCTGGCGTTGCATCAACTACAAAGCTGTGATGAGCCAAAAGATTGCGGCGCTCTCGGTAGATCTTGACGAGATTCCCAACTACTACGGTATTCACGGGCTCAAACAGTCGCCAGACGACCCTGCGATGCACCGTGTGTACGAGACGGCTGTCCCGCGGTTGCGTGAGTTGTTTGCGACGTTGGGGGTCCCGTGTACATTTTTTGTGATCGGCTCGGACATGAAAAACGAGCAAGCACTCGCTCAAGCGCGCGGGCTCAATGTGGCGGGGCACGAGCTTGGCAACCACACAGAGAACCATCGGTACGATCTCACTCGGCTGTCTCGCGACGAGATGCGACGCGAAGTGCTTGATGGCATCAACAGCGTGAGTTTGGCGCTCGGGCGCGCTCCTGCGGGGTTTCGCGCGCCGGGATATACTATAACAGATGAGTTGTTTGAGGTCCTCCGCGAGGTGGGCGTGGCGTATGACTCCAGTGTGTTTCCGTGTCCGGCGTACTGGGCAGCGAAGACGGCGATGATTGGCTGGATCGGGCTTCGTGGGCGCACGTCGCACTCGGTGGTGGACACCCCCGCGGTGCTCTCGGCCTCCGCAGATCCGTACCGCGTCGGCGAGCCCTACTGGAAGCGCTCACGAGACAACGACGGGATGATTGAGTTACCCATCGGCGTGACCCGTGGGGCGCGGCTGCCGTACATTGGGACAAGTGTGGTGCTCGCGGGATCTCGTGCAAAATGGCTCACCAAGATGATTGAGGGGAGACCGTTGGTGAATCTTGAGCTACACGGGATTGATGTGCTGGGTGCGGACGAAGATGGACTACAAGCGCTCGCGATGCACCAGCCGGACTTGCGGATTTCGGTCGCGGACAAGCTGAAGACGCTCACCTCGGTGGTGCAGCAATTGGCGCAAGCGGGGTATCGGTTTGTCACGCTTTTTGAAGCGGCAAGATCGTTTGCGTGAGGCGGGTCAGGGGGGTGCCTTGGCGCTGCGTGGCACGTGAACCACACACAGCTGTTGTTGCGGCAACAGACGTATGTGGTTGAGGTCTGTGTGCTGCGAATTCAAGCACGCTTCATATTGTTCTGCCTAAAAAGGCCGCAGCCGACAGCCCTCGTGGCGTTACACTCATCGGTGAAATTTCGATCCTTCCCTGCCGGCGTGCGTCCGCACGATGCCCAACGTTCGTCCGACTGAGAACGGTCAACCAATTTGCTTTGTCCTATGCGATTCGTTTTCACGCATCGCTCACACGCTCACTTTGCCTGGAAATCCACAAGCGAGTCATGCCGCATTGCGTGGCTATATAAGGCGCAATCGATATGTACGATCCTATTATCGAGGTCGGGTGCGTCGTCGGCGATAAGCTCCATCGTCGCTGGTATCATCGGGCATACTTCAATGGGTCAGTCTGGATCGGGGATACAGCGGTCCCTGCCCACGCAAGCGCTTGTCGTCTTGCCGCCGCCCTGGATTGTGACCGCAGTGGACTCAACGCAAACCGCCAGGAACCGCCAGGAACCGCCAGGAACCGCCATGGCGCGCCATGGTGGTTTCGCAAAAGACTGCCAGGGAGCGGACACCAGTTTTTCGCTGAACGCAGGTAATTTGCAGCCCGCTCACTTCGCGTGTGCATCTCGCGCAATTGGCACCGCCGTTGCAGTGGTCTTTGGCGAGAAGGTTAAGAACCCCAATGCCGGGCCGTGCACACGAACGATTAGTTCTCATATTCGTAAAGTTTCCGAGGTTGCTTGAGAAGCTGTTAACGCTCGCAGAGCCGAGTCGCAGTCTGCGTTTACCCAAGCAAGTGGATAGCGCGGTGAGGACAGAGAAGCCCACAGAGTTTCATCCCGATCTGGTGTTTGCCGACGATGAGACAGGGTACTGGATTGTGCTTGAGGTGCAGCGTTCGATTAAGAAGGACAAGCAGACGATCTGGCCTGCGATGATTGGCATTCAAAATCACCAGCGAAAATGTGCTGGCGATCTCGTGGTGATTACGCACAAGCGTCACGTGGCAGACTGGGCGCGAACTCTGGCGAGCGGCGTCGGAGCGCTTGGGACCACGTTGAGTTGTGCGTTGATCGTCGTGCATGTGGATGAAACCATGAGCGAGTTGTTGCTTCAATCAGGCGAACCCATGGCCGGAGTGATTGCAGCCTGGGCGGTTCACGACCGCAAAAACAACAAAGCTGTGAGCATCGCAAAGCGCGCTGTGCAGGGCATTTTATCATCCACCGACACGATCTTGACCGAGACAGACGAGAGTCAAACCACGTTGCGGACGATCCTTGTTCGCGCGATACTTAGCTTCTTGCAAAAACCCGTAGCTGAAAAGGTGATAGCCGCCATGAGAGACGACAAAGACGAGAGAAATCACACAGTATTTGATGACTTTCTTGCCGAGTGCGAGGCGAAAGGCCAAGCCAAAGGCGAGGCTAAAGGTAAGGCTGAGGGCAAGGCCGAGGGAAAAGCCGAGGGAAAAGCCGAGGGCCTGCGCGATGCGCTGTGTGCCGTCATCAGCACACGAGGATTTTCGTTGAGCAAGAAGGCCGCCCTGCGGATTAAGGGCTGTGCGGACCTTGCACAACTGCGAACGTGGCTCTCGCGAGCGGTGAGCGTTCGGACCGTGGCCGACATTTTTCGCGAGTAAATTTGCAACAAATTATCGTTCGCATGGGCGAACGCGTGCCGCAATTCGTGCTTCGGTTTTCAACGGCGACGTTGGAGTTGCGAACGCAGTCGCACATCGGGTGTTGAGCACTGCGCACAGGTAGAGCTACTCCCCCGCGGACCAGCTCTGCATCGCGCCGCGTTGCTCTTGATCGATGTCGCGTGGGAGCGCGAGATAACATCTGCGCGCGATCTCCGCGCTCCCGAGCAGCTGCTCTGCGCGACAGAGTAGCAACCTGCTCCACGGCTCGTTGATGCGGTCTGTCAGGTCTGTCCGGGACTCTCTCACCCGTGCCCGCATCGCTTCGTCCTCTGGCGCGAGGGCGAGCGCCTCAAGGTAGAATCGCGCAGCG
>JANNCG010001179.1:0-4094 GCA_031386385.1 Myxococcales bacterium | reverse complement strand
CCGGCAACCAGCTCAGGCAATGTGGCCGCAGTTGACACTTCGTCCTCCATCCGCGTGACCAACAGTTCGGCATGGGTTATTCGCGAGCTGTATCTCTCGCCTGTGAGCGAGAGCCGCTGGGGCGCCGATCAGCTCGGAGCCCACGTGATTCGCACTGGCGAGAGCTATTCGATCACCGGCATTCCTTGCGGAAACTACGACGTCAAGATCGTTGATGAAGACGGCGACAACTGCGAAGTGCGCAACACGAACATCTGCGCAGAAGACTCTGGCGTCGACATCTCAAGCCAAGATCTTATCCACTGCCAAAACAACACCCCACAGCACTAAGCTGAGGAGTTTTGGGCTTCGGGGGCCATCAGTGGGACAGAAAAACAAAATAGTTACTGTCGGGAAGTGGACGTAACCCAGAAACGTCGTCTACTAGCATCCACGTTATGGCGACAGAATGTACGGCTCCCAGTTTTCGCGCTCCCGTTGTGCAAAACGGTCGTTTGTCCAAACACCTTGTTTTGGTGTTTGGTCTCATGGTCTCGGTTTTTGTTCTTCCGAGTGTTGGCTTTGCGCAGGGCAGTGACGCACCACGGACGGGAGGTTCGGGGTCCGTTGTTCGACGCTTAGACGAAGAGGGCACAACACCTCGGTCGATGTCTTTGGGTGGACGAGCCGAAGCCGCAGGCGCGAGCACCTCAGCGCTGTTCGCCAACCCCGCAGGAGCCAGCGCGCTTCGCACGTACCATGTGGACTCGTATCTTTTGTACGATCCAACGGTGGGGCGCTTCGCCACCGGAACGGGTGTCATGGACAGCACGCGCTCGCTCGTCGCTGGCGGAATGGCGTATGTTTTTACGACGCTCAATAATGCCACCGAGAGCCGCACCTCTCATGACGCGCGAATTGCTGGCTCGGTTAACTTGGGACAGAGCATTGGGCTTGGGGTTCGTGGTCGATACTTGAACATCTCGGGCACGCCAAACGGAGCGCAGTTAGCGCCGCAGAATCAGGGACTGCAGTCGGGCTCGTGGAGCGGGTTCACTTTTGACGCAGGCCTTCATGTGCACCCCATGCGAGAGTTTTCGCTCTCGGTCACTGGATACAATTTGAACAATCCGGACACCACAGCGGCGCCCATTTCGTTGGGAGGCGGTTTGGCCGTGTCACCGATGCGCGAGCTGACTTTGGTCGCGGACGCCCTCGTTGATTTTCGTTCGACCAACGGTCCTCGGGGTCGGTACTCAGGTGGGATGGAGCTCTTTTTTGCTGGCAAATACGCGATTCGCGGAGGCTATCTCTTCGACGATACGCGTGGTGGATCGCAAGCGGTGACCTTTGGCGCCGGGTACATTGACCCCGCGTGGTCGCTCGAATTAGGGATGCGGCAAGCGATTGTCCCCGATTTGCAGAGCACACTCATGGTGTCTGTGAGGTACTTCTATCAAGGTGCTCAGCAGCAAGCCCAGCAGGCGCAACAAACTCAGCAGTCTCAGCAGGCCCAGCAATAGCTTGGTTTTGCCGTTTGGTCATTTTGCGAAACTCGCTACACTTGGCGCTGTCTGACGTGATGTGCGCCCTCAGGATGAAGATCGCCCGACGGAGGGCTGGGTGAGTCAACTCTCACCCGAAGACGAGATTCGTCTGGTAGCGCGCTTAAAACTTCGTGACGAAGCTGCGTTTAGCCAGTTTGTGCTGCTGTTTCAACAGAAGGTCTTCGCGCTGTTGACCCGCATGCTGAACAACCGCGAAGAGGCTCGGGATGTGACACAAGACGTGTTTTTGACGGTGTTCAAGAGCATTGATTCGTTTCGCGGAGATTCAAAACTGTCGACCTGGCTTTATCGCGTTGCGGTGAATCACTGCAAAAATCGCATGAAGTATCTCGATCGTCGATCGGTCAAAAAACACGACGAGCTCGACGAAACACGCGAGGGCGCTGCCTCGGATGGAGGTGTCATTGGGGGTCGTCCGGCGCGACCGGATGAAGCTGCTCAGGGCTCTGAGCTTGAGGCTGCAGTGCGGACTGCTCTCGCGGGCCTTGACGAAGAGCACCGCGAGCTGATCGTGTTGCGAGATCTTGAGGGACTTGCTTACGAAGAGATCGTGACCATTACTGGCTTAGCAGACGGAACAGTGAAAAGCAGACTGCATCGCGCTCGTGCAGCTTTGCGTGAGGCGATCGAAAAGGGCGTAGGATGGAAGCTTCCCACGTGACACTGACCGACGACGAAGTTCGCGAGCGATTTAGTGCGTTTCATGATGGTGAACTGACTGGCGACGAGCTCTCAGCGGTGCGGACCTGTATCGCCGAAAACGCGACGATCGCAGCGGAGTACGACAAGTTTAAGCTCTTGATGGGTGGGCTCGCGGGGCTTGCGGTGCACGAGGACAATCTCGGGTTGGGTGACGCCACCGTGGGCGCTACCAGTGCTACCAAACCAGAGGATGAGCCGATCAACATTCTCCCGGGATTGCAAGAGACGTTGAACAAACGTTCGGGCGGTAAGTTCTATAGCACGCAGGCCTCGCGCGTCGTTGGTACACGGCCGTACGAGCTCATGGCTGCTGCGACCTTGGTCGTGCTGCTCATCACGTACGTGTTGATGACGTATGTGTCGGGCCTGCGACCGGCGGATCCTCGGCCGAGCTCTTCGCCGAGCTCAACACCGTCTTCTACGAGTTGATTCTACGCGTTGATTCTACGCGTTGATGAGCGAGAGCACTTCGTCTTCGCGCAGCACGTGATCGGTGTTTTTCGCGGTCTGAATGATCTTCTGGATCAGCTCTGGGTTGGACTCGATGCCCCGCGTTTTGAGCCAATAAGCGACGTTAGAGGTCCCGGACATGGGTCCAATTTCGATCTCTTGCTTGCGGCCAAACATCCCCGCAGGGACGCCTGAGTAGATACGATCAGCGAGCCAGTCGTTGCCCTTTAAATGGGCTTTGATAATTGCCGCTGCGTGCACGCCGGTACTTGTCCGAAAAGCGTCAGCGCCAACCAGTGGATAGTTGATCGCAATGGGAAAATTCGTGGCCTGTGAAATCGTCTGGCAGTACTCAAGAAGTTTAGAGAGGTCTTGCTCTTCGAGCGCACCGGCGAGCTTGAGGTTGAGCAAGAGCAGCTCCATCGCGGTGTTTCCGACGCGTTCGCCGATGCCAAGACCTGTCCCGTGGACGCGATCGACACCGTACTCAACCGCGAAGAGCGCGTTGACGAGTCCGAGGCCACGATCGTTGTGTCCGTGCCAATCGATCTTCACGTCATGGGCGCCCATCCCTGCAAGCAGTGATCGAGTGAACTGCACCAACGATTTGACTCCGTCGGGCGTGGCGTGCCCCACGGTGTCGCACAAACAGAGACGTTTTGCGCCGTGATCGACAGCGTTTTTGAAGAGCGCCGAGAGCACCTCAGGTCTTGAACGAATGGTGTCTTCGGTGACGTAACAGACCTCGAGACCATTCTTTACACCCGCATCAATCGCGTCCGCAGAGCGCGTGAGTAGCAGCTCAAGGTTCCATTCTTCAGCGAGGACGCGAATGGGCGACGAGCCAATAAACGTATAGACCTCAATCGGGACGCCTGTTTTTTGAGAGATCTCGACCATCGGCAGAATGTCACCGGGGACCGTCCGTCCAGCGCATGCAATCTTGACGGACAACTTTTGCTCAGACACCTCGCGGCACATGCGTAACACATCTTCGTATGCGCGCTTATTTGATCCGGGGAGACCGATGTCTGCGCTGTGAATTCCCAGGTCATTCATCAGGTGCAGGATCTTCAGTTTGTCCTCAATCGAGGGGTCTTTTACGCTCGGGTTCTGGATGCCGTCGCGCAGCGTTTCGTCGAAGAATTCAACACTTCCAAAGGGTGCGTATCGTCGACCAACGTGATTCCAATCAAAGATGAGTTCATCATTGGTGTGTGTGCTCTGTGACATACACCGAAGCTTAGCCGAAGGTTTGCTTAGAACACCAATGCTGTTTGCGTCTCCGAACGCGATCCAGCTTTACTCTCGCGGTGTTGGGACGTCCATCGACGTTGGGGCATCGGATGAGCTGTCCGTCAGCATCGACGGAACATCCGCGCCGCTCGCACCAAA
>JANNCG010001146.1:0-8739 GCA_031386385.1 Myxococcales bacterium | reverse complement strand
GGATCCGTCCATCGCTTAGTCATTGGAACCGGCACTCACACGGAAAATTTCGATACCGGCGATTGCCAGAACCGAAGCTTCGTGGACTTCCGCTGGACAGCGTCGACTCCTCCGGGGACATCGCTTAATTTCGTCATGCGAACTGCTCTCACCGAGGCCGGACTCGGCGCAGCGACCGCAGTGCCTCTCGCGGTAGCTCCTCGCGATATGGCACCGATCGACGTGACCGCTCGTCTGTTGGCGGCTGGCGTCACGCCGGGGCGCTATGCTCGCATCACGGTGTCGTTTAATCCAACCAACAATCCCGTGCAGACCCCAGTGCTCCAGGCCCTGAATCTGTCGTGGCGTTGCGAAGTGGACCCTGGCTGATTTGATTCGGTTTTGAGCGTGGCGGGGGATGGTGTTCAATGTTTCTGAGTGTTGTAAAAAACAACTCAGAAGCTTTGGCATTTGTGCGTACTCGTGGGATCCTCAGCGGCAAATCACCTTCCCAAAATACAACCTATGAGCAATCATCTTGCGTCTACCTTTTCAGTACTTCTTTGCGCCGTGCTGAGCGCGAGCTGCACGCTTGAGACGAACAGCGCAGTCGATGTCCCGAACGCCGGCGAGCGGGACGCCGGCGTTGTCGTCCTTGGAGATACTGGCGTCCGTTCTGACGGGGCAACGGCAGAACTCGATGTGGCTTCGGGGCGTCCCGACGTGCCGACTCCGTCGCGGTGCACGAACAACATGCAGTGCGATGATCGCGTGGACTGCACCATCGATGAGTGCAATTTCGGCAACGGAACGTGCCTTCACCGAGCGGACCTCAATCGCTGTGAGTGCGATCCGGGATGTCACTCGGAGGGCTCTGGTGTGGGAGGACGAATGTTTGGCGAGAGTGGCCGAATGGGTGTCGATTATGACATGGCCTCAGGCGGTTTGATCGTCCGCGCAAACGCACGCATGGCCGACTATCTTTGGATTCCAAACACCAACGAGAGCACCTTGTCGAAGTGGGATGCCACCACAGCAACAGAGTTGGGGCGCTATAGGGTCGGTCTTCCAGCGGGAGAGTGCGTGGGTCGCTGCTGCCACGAGAACGGCTGCAATATGCCATCGCGGACGGTTATTGATGGCGCTGGTGATGCGTTTGTTGCGAGCCGTGGTTTTTCGATGCAAGGCTCGGTGACAAAGGTAGCTGCAGAGCGGCGCGACTGTGTCGATCGCAACATGAACGGGATGATCGACACGAGCACCGGTCCAATGGATGTGCGAGCCTTTGGCCAGGACGAATGTGTGCTGTGGACCGCAGAGGTTGGCCCTCCTGGCGTGCTGTTGCGCTCGCTCGGAATCGACAAGGGAGACGAGATGAACCCACAAGGGACACCATGGGTGGGCGCTTGTGGAGACCTCAACTCAAACGCCAACGGCGGGCTGTGGCAGCTCAACACACGCACAGGAGCGGTCGTTCGCGCGGTGCCGTTTGGCGCGTGTGCCTACGGTGCCGTAGCGACACCGAATGGGACACTGTGGGAGCACTCGGTCTACAACGCGATCACTCCGTTGAATACGGTGACGGGCGTGGCTGGGGCTGCGGTTCGTGTCCCCGTCGCGATGCGTGGAGGCTGCACTTTTAGCTACGGAATCACCGCCGACATCCGAGGTCGCATTTGGCTGTCGGGCCGCGGATGCCGTGACGTCATTGGGTATGATCCCGCATTGGCTCAGTGGACGCGAGTGGATTTGAGCGCGCATATTCCAGCCGGCGGTGCGTCGGGATTGGGCATCACGGTGGATCCATCGAACCGGGTTTGGGTTCCGATTTCAACGGCGGCGGACTGGCAGGGACCAACGAGGGTTGCCTACTTTGACGCTGACGCATTCGTTGGTGGTGGCAACGTCGCACCGGCGAGTGTGACTGCGCTGACGCCGACGATTCCGCATGAAAATCCAACCGCCATCGGTGCCGATCGGGCAGGCAACATTTGGATCGCGAGCGCCGCGGCCGGAGGACAACTTCTTCGCTATGAGCCAATGAGAGATCGTTGGCAGGGCTTCTCGGGACCCAACCGCGTGTACACGTACACAGATTTTACCGGTGGTGTTCGACGGCTTGTGATTGGCACCGGGACATATAATGAAACCTATAACACCGGATGTATGCCAAACTTCGCGGATTTTCGGTGGACTGCGTCAACACCTCCCGGGACATCACTCAATTTTGTCCTACGAACGGCACTGACCGAGGCTGGCTTGGGAGCTGCGACGCCGGTCCCACTCGCCATCGCCCCGCGCGACATGGCGCCCATCGATGTGACGGGCCGCTTGCTCGCCGCGGGTGTCACGCCGGGTCAATACGCGCGTGTAACGGTGACCTTCAATACGACAAATTTTCCAGTGCAAACGCCAGTCTTGCAGAGCCTGAACCTGTCTTGGCGCTGTCCAGTAGACCCAGGATGATAGTGTGAAAGCGATGGGGGGCGAGTGGGTCGCTCCCCGTGAACTGAGACGCATGAAATTGCCATCATGCGTTCGCCAGGAGAGTCAAATTGTGAGATTATCGGGATCTGATTCGATTCTCTGGAGAAATTTTATGAAGCCTTTCATTTCGAATGTTGCGTGTTCGATACTCTGCGTTGCTGTCGCTGCGGGCTGTTCTGGCGAGCCTGGTGAGACGCTCGATGTACCCACGACGGGTCCTCGAGACTCCGGCGTTGTTGTTGCCGACACAGGCGTTGTGGTCACGCCAACCGACGTCCCAACGGTGCGGCCGGATGTCCCGAATCCAGTGCGTTGTTCAAACAACAGCCAGTGCAACGACATGGTCGACTGCACGATCGATGAGTGCAATTTTGCTAACGGAACGTGCCTTCATCGAGCGGACCTCAATCGATGTGAGTGCGATCCGGGATGCCACACGGAGGGCTCGGGCACAGGCGGACGGATGTTTAACGAGATGGGGCGCATGGGTGTCGACTATGACATGGCCTCTGGTGGTTTGATCGTCCGCGCAAACCCACGTATGTCTGACTACCTTTGGGTCCCTAACACGGGTGAGTCCACCATCTCGAAATGGGATGCGGTGACTGAGCGGGAAGTGGCACGCTATCGAACCGGACTCGCTGTGGGTGAGTGCCCGAACGGAGGTATCGGCGGCCCAAATTGCAACTCGCTGTCCCGCGTGGTCGTGGACGGTGCGGGCAACGCTTACGCGGCGAACCGTGGATTCAACATGCAGGGGACGATCAACAAGTTTGCCGGCGAGCGGGTGGACTGCGTTGATCGCAACATGAACGGAATGATTGAGACCAGCACGGGACCCATGAATGTCCTGCCCTATGGTGCCGATGAGTGCATCCTGTACACAGCGAACGTAGGCGCGGTCAATGCGGTGCTGCGCGCGATCACGATCGACAAGGGGGACGAGATGTTTCCTGAGGGATATGTGTGGGTCGGCGGTTGTGCAAACACCGGGCAGCTGCAGGGCGGCGCGGGGTTGTGGCAGTTGAATCCCCGAACAGGAGCAACGATTCGGCACCTTGATTTTCCCGCTTGTGCGTATGGCGGCGTCGTGACGCCCGATGGTCACTTGTGGTGGCACACGCTCAGCAACGGAATCACCGAAGTCGATCCAGTGACGGGTCGCGTTGGCGTGATGCAGCGCTCGGGCGAGGGTGCTGGCGGCAACGGCGGGACCTACGGTGTGACCACAGATGCAGACGGTCGTATCTGGGTGTCTCGCGCAAACGTGGATGCCTACGGATACGATCCGCGCATGCGTCAGTGGACATGGGCCAACGTTCAAGCTCATCCGGGTGGACGTGGTTCAACCGCGCTCGGAATCACTGTGGACCCCAACAACCATGTCTGGGTTGCGGGCAACAGCATCGCTTACGAGTGGGATGCGCGGGCGTTTCGCGCGGGTGGCCAGATCGACATGGCAGCCATCACAGTGCACCGATACGCCGCGATTCCAAACTTTAGCTCAGTCAGCGCTCTCGGTGCTGATCGTCGCGGTCGCATTTGGATGACCACTTATGGACGGGGACCGCTCGCCCAACTCGATCCAATGACAAACACTGTCCGTACATTTGACGGACCGAATCAGGTTTACACGTATTCGGACTTCACCGGCGCCGTCCGTCGCTTGGTCATCGGAACGGGAACATATACTGAAACCTATAACACTGAGTGTGAGCCGAACTTCGCGGACTTCCGCTGGACCGCGTCAACGCCCGCAGGGACCTCGTTGAACTTTGTCCTTCGGACCGCTGTTACCGAAGCGGGGCTTGGCGCCGCGACGCCGGTGCCACTGGCCGTCGCTCCACGCGATATGGCGCCCATTGACGTGACAGGGCGATTGCTCGCTGCCGGTGTAACCCCTGGTCAATTTGCTCGGATTACGGTGACGTTTAACCCGACAAACAATCCGGTTCAGACCCCTGTTCTACAGAGTATGGGTCTCTCGTGGCGCTGCCCTGTGAATCCTGGCTGATGCGGAAAAGCACCCCAAAGACCGTGCTGTACAACACGTTTGGGGGCGCGAAAATTGAACTACCATGGACTGTGATGTCCAGTTTTCGTTCGCGCTCGTTCAATACGTCACCGATGGTCCTGGGTGTTTTTGTATGCTCTACGCTGGCGTGCTCGCGAACCGAGTTGCTGATTGGTGACGCATCGCTTGTAAGTGATGTTCCTTCGGTCATTGGCGACCGACCCACGATGCAGGACGCCGTTGAGCTGGACATCTTCCCGTCGCGGCCCGATGTGCCAATCGTTGTGCGCTGCCAGAACAACGAGCAGTGCGCTGACCGGGATCCTTGTACGCTTGATGAGTGCAATTTTGCAGATGGAATGTGTACTCATCGGCTCGACGATCGTCGCTGTGAGTGCGATCCGCAGTGCCACGTTGTGGTCACGGGGATGGGCGGTCGGCCGTTCACCGCCGAGGGTCGCACCGATGTAGAGCTCGATGAACTGGTGAACGGGCTCGTGGTGCGCGCAAATCTGCGAACCAGTGATCACTTTTGGATTCCGAACACTGCAGAGAGCACCGTCTCGAAGTGGGACGCGGTGGCCGAGCGAGAAGTGGGTCGCTACCGAGTCGGTCTGCCATCCGGGGAGTGCCGCGGGCAGTGTTGCTATGCGGGCCCCTGCAATCAAGTGTCGAGGGTCGCGGTGGACGGGTTAGGAAATGCGTTTGCAGCGAGTCGTGGATTCTCGATGCAAGGCAGCGTTGCGAAAATTGCCGCCGCGCGACGCGACTGCGTGGATCGAAACATGAACGGGACCATCGAGACGAGCACTGGGCCGCTGGACGTGTTGCCTTATGGCGCAGACGAGTGCGTTGTGTGGAATCGGGATGTTGGGGCAATCGACAATGTGTTGCGGTCCGTTGCGATCGACCGCGGAGACGAGCAGTTTCCTGAGGGTTACGTCTGGGTTGGATCATGTCGGGACCTGGCGTCACTTCGCGGAAATGCTGGACTCTATCGTCTCAATCCCCAGACGGGAGTGACGCTCGAGCATCTTGACTTTGCCGCGTGTGGATACGGCGCGGTTGTGACGCGCGACGGGACACTTTGGGAGCACACACTCGGTCAGGGGATTACTCCGGTGAATCCTCGCACGAACGTCGTGGGTCAGTTTCTTCCGACCAACGAGGGGCGGGGATCAAGCTACGGGATCACGGCTGACGCGGATGGCCGTATCTGGCTCTCGTCGCCCGGCCATGGCGCGTATGGTTATGATCCGGACCTTCGAAGGTGGAGCAGAGTTGAGCTTGAAAGCATCTTCGTTGATCGCGCTGCGACGGGGCTTGGGATCACGGTTGACCACCGTAACCACGTTTGGGTTGCGAGCGCCCGAGCAGCTTTCGAGTGGGACGCGAGGTCTTTTCGCGCGGATGCCGCGATTGACCTCGCGCAGGTCAGGCGCCACACGTGGCCCGAGATTGCGGGATTCGGCCTCTTGAGCGCCATCGGTGCGGATCGACGGGGTCGTATATGGCTCGCCTCTTGGCGGACAGGCCCGCTGGTGAAGCTTGATCCAGAGACGGATGAGGTCACGGCGTTTCCGGGGCATAATGAGGTCTATACATATACGGATTTTACCGGCGGGGTTCGGCGCTTGGTCATCGGGACTGGGTCCTACACGGACTTTTACGACACCGATTGCGACCCTCTCTACGACTCGTTTGAGTGGTCTGGAGATTTTCCGCCAGGGACATCGGTGCAATTTGTATTGCGCACTGCGACGACTGAGGCTGGGCTATCTGCGGGCACTCCCGTTGCGATCGCAGTTGCTCCGCGAGATGTTGCACCGGTCGATGTCGCCGCTCGATTGCTCGCGGCGGGCGTTGTTCCCGGGAGATTTGCAAGGATTACGGCGACCTTGCTGACGACAACTCAGCCACTGCAGACGCCGGTTCTTCGGTCCATGAGGTTTTCGTGGCGTTGTCGTTAAGAGCGCAGATGAAAAGAGAAGATGACTATGAAAAATCATAGCTTTATATTTATATATGCGACAACGGCGTGTATCGGTAGTGCCATGGTTGGCTGCACGCTTGATTCGGCCGTGACAGCGGATGTTGTGGTTGAAGGGAGTCGTGGCGACGTCTTTTCGATGGCGGACAGCGGCATGGCGGTCGATGTTTTGTTGCCGGTAGACATCGGGGTTGATAGCGCGGACGCATCGCGTTGTCGGCGAAACAGCGACTGCGATGACAGCATTATTTGCACGATCGACGAGTGCGACTTCAACACGGGGGCGTGCATGAATCGACCGAATCTCGAACGCTGCGAGTGCGACGCTGACTGTCACGTAGATACACGTGGTGTCGGCGGAATGCCGTTTGACGATAGCGGTCGTCGCGGAGTTGAGTTCGACATGGCCGCCAATGGGCTTTTGGTGCGCGACAATCGTCGACGTCCAGACTATCTCTGGATCCCGAGTACCATCGACGGCACGCTGTCAAAATGGAGCGCAGAGACGGAGAGAGAGGAAGGACGGTACCTTGTCGGGCTCTCCGCCGCAGACTGTGCCCCCGCCGCGGTCGGACTCTGCAACGGGCTCTCACGCGTCGTCGTTGATGGAGCTGGCAATGCGTATGGAGCGAGCCGCGCGTTTGGACGTCAAGGCACAATTACGAAGGTCTTCGAAGCGCGTGAGTCGTGTATCGATCGCAACATGAACGGGGTGATCGAGACGAGCACCGGACCTATGGATGTCCTACCCAACGGAACCGATGAGTGCGTCGCGTGGATCAGGCCAGTGGGCCCCGTGAACGCAGTCTTGAGGTCCCTTTCGATTGACCGCGGTGATGCGCTCAATCCAGATGGCTATGTGTGGGTCGGTGGCTGCGCAGCTACCTGACAATTGGAAGGCAATGCAGGGTTGTGGCAGCTCGACCCAAGAACGGGCGCGACGATGCGAAACATCAACTTTCCGGCGTGCGCCTATGGCGCGGTTGTGACCCCTGACGGGACGCTGTGGCAACACACGTTGAGCCAGGGGATTACCCCAGTGAACGTACAAACGGGCGCCGTGGGCGCGCTGATCTCAACACGAGATGTTGATCCAAACTTGAGGGGTACTTATGGCGTCACTGCCGACGCTGACGGGCGGATCTGGATGTCACTCCCTGGCCAAGGCGCGATTGGTTATGACCCCGCGACGCGTCAGATGAGTTGGATCAATTTGGGGCGTGATTTCGGATCTGTGAACACAGGCTATGGTCTTACGGTCGACGTCAATAATCACGTCTGGGCAGCCACACCCACACGGGCCTTCGAGTGGAGCGCGCGCGCATTTCAGCCAAACCGCGAGATCGCGAACATAGACATCACGGTTCACAATTATGGAGCGATTTCAAATTTCAATAGCGTAAGTGGCATTGGCTCTGACAGACGGGGCCGGATCTGGATGTCGACGATTCAGGCCGGTGGCTCGCTTGTTCGACTCGACCCACGAACCGACACGATCGCGACGTTTGCCGGCCCGAGTGGAGTCTACACGTACTCTGATTTCACGGGCTCTGTCCGCCGGTTGTTGATCGGCACGGGCTCACACAATGAAAATTACGACACTCAGTGCGATCCACAATACGGGGATTTTCGCTGGGCAGGGACGACACCGGTAGGCAGCGCGTTGCAGTTTGTGTTTCGGACCGCGATGACTCAAGACGGGCTTGACGCTGCGACCCCGGTGACTCTCGGGTCGATCCCCGCTGACACGCCGCTCGATGTCACAGCACGAATGCTCGCTGCAGGCGTGATCGCGGGACGCTATGCCCGGATCTCTACGAGCTTCACGACGACGAGAGGCAATCCTCCGCAATCACCGGTTCTGCAGACGCTCGCGCTCTCGTGGCGTTGTCGGTAGTATGCAATATATCGCTAAAAAGCGGTATCTAACAAACTTACTATAAACTACGTAGATTGCTTCGCGCGGCGCTCGATTGTGCTGATCAGCGCACCCGGGTTGATATCACGACCGGTGGCGACGCGATCGTTCCACGTCTCGGGCTTGCCAACGGATCCTGCGACTTGCTCCATGGTGATGCATCCTGGGACGGGACACACGAGCGCACAGAGGTTGCAGCCGATACACTCGTGGTCGTCCACGACGGGAACAAACCGGTCAAGTGGCATCCCGGCGACCTTCACGGGGATCGCCGGAACGTGGTCCGGGATGTGATAGTGGCCAGCTGCTGTGGCTTGCTCTTTGCTGCGATTTGGCAGGTGAATACACTGG
>JANNCG010001134.1:0-4448 GCA_031386385.1 Myxococcales bacterium | reverse complement strand
CTATGATGTTGTAGACCGCACAGCCCTTGATGCCGTCGTGATGGTGCTGTTTTCACCCAATGCCGCAAACCCAAGCGATCCCGATGTGTGCGTCCGCACGGCGCTCCGACCCCCAGTTGGTCTCAGGGCTCAGCGCAAGCTTCCTGTGGCTGAGACGCCAACCGCGATGCTCTGGGAGCTTCCGGCAGGCTTAATCGAAGCCAACGAGCCGGACGCAGATCCCGTTCGCGCAACCGCAGCACGCGAGTGCGAAGAAGAAACGGGTTATGCGACAACCGCTGAGACCTTTTCAATTCTGGGACCTGGCGTGTTTCTCTCGCCGGGCCTTTGCGGCGAAAAAATTCATTTCGTCGTCGGACAAATTGATCGCCACGCGCCTCGCAATATTACCGCGACAGAGACAGTCGAGCTCGCGTCTGTGAGCCAATGGATTTCGCTCAGCACTGCGAAGGCCTGGATGGAAGTCGCGACCATTCAAGACGCAAAAACGGAGGTCGCACTCTACCGATTTGAGCGTTGGCTCGCGCGCAAGTAAGCAAAAGCCCATGAAAAAGACCGCCCTTGCGAAGCGCCCTACTGCGAAGACCGTAGCGGCCACGACGTCGACCAAAAAGCCGTCCCCAGTGCCGCGCAGCCCGCTGCGAGTGCTCGTCGTCAGCAAAAAGAGCGCGTACCAACTCTATGTGCGTGAGCACAAGATGAAGGCTGTCAGCGAGCTGCTTGCCTCGAACGACCCCAGCGTCGCCCGTCTCGTGCGAGCGGACGTTGATCACGCTGAGACGCTCGAAGAGGTGCGCGCGGCGCTCGTTGCACTCGGAATCAGAGCTCGGTTTCGAGATCGCTCGAAGGTCGGCAAGATTCAAGACATCGATTTGGTTATCACCGTCGGCGGCGACGGAACATTGCTTGGCGTCTCGCATCAGCTCGTCACCACACCCATCGTGGGGATCAACTCTGCGCCGAGAGACTCGGTTGGATACTTATGTGGCATTCGAAAGGGCGAGGTATTTCCCAAGCTAAAGGCCATCGTGGACGGCCGAGCGAAGGTTCAGCCCGTCGCCAGGGTTATGGTGACCGTGGATGGCGAAGTAGTGACCAAACACGTCCTGAATGAGGTTCTCTTCGCGCACAAAAATCCTGCGATGACGTCGAGATACATTCTGTTGTTTCGCAAGAGCCAAGAAGAGCACAAAAGCAGCGGCCTCTACGTCGGACCCGCTTGCGGGAGCACCGCAGCCATCCGCTCAGCGGGAGGCAAAGTCCTGCCTTTGGATTCAAAGCTGATTCAACTTTTAGTGCGCGAACCCTACACACCGGACGGCGAGGGGTTTGCGGTCGAGACCGCTCTTGCGAAGCCGAGCGAGCACTTCGAGGTGATCAACAAGATGCGCGAAGGCGTCTTGTTTATCGATGGCCCAAGGACGATGGTTGCAGTCGAGATTGGACAGCGAATCCGGTTTGAGCACTCCCCTGAACCACTGCTTGTGTACAACATCGATGCGACTCGCAAGCGCATCGTCAGTGAGTCGTCCAAGCCGGTCAGCGAAAAATCAACGCCCCGCTAGGCACGGGGATCAAGAAGTTAAAACTCGCTCGCCGCGCCCAACTGAGACGCTCATAGCGTGAGGTTTGTACCGAAGACTGGGGATGCGGAGCGCTTCTGGGCTTGGGCAGAGTCAGTCACCCAAACAGCCCCGTGGCTGACGCGTTAGCGCCTGGCAAACGAGCCGGGCGAGTTCGGATCATCCTCTCAGGTCGCCCATCTACGGAGTTGGGATGTACGCACTCAACGAACGGCGAGCGCTCGTATGTCCGATCATGGCACGCTTCAAGTGGCCTTAAGAGCGGAGGTGCGGCAAATTCGCGAACCGCTCGACTGCTAGAGGATTTCCAATATGACTCGTGGTCATGTCGCCCCCAAACGGCCCTGGCTATTCTTTTCCGTCGCCGAGCAGCGAGGCAATAGACTGACCCGTAGAGGCGCTGAGCGAACGGACAGCCTTGATATGTTCAACGAGCAAGGCGCGATTATCGACCACGCTGATGTTCTGCAGTTCAAGTGCCCCAATGCGGTCTTCGGGCGTAAACATTGAGTCGACCTTCTCCATCGAGAGCTTGTTTGGATCGTAGGCCATGTATGGCGCTACGGTGTTTAGGATGCTGTAGTCTTCGCCACGGCGCAGCTCGAGAGTCACGGTGCCACTGACGGTGGGCGCGACCCATTTCACCAGAGCGTCTTTGAGTGCCATGGACTCGGGATCGTACCACTTGCCCTCGTAGAGCAGTCGCCCAAGACGTCTACCAAGCGAGCAATATAACTCTGTTGTGTTTTCATTGTGAATCGCGCTCAGCAGTCGCTCATACACAACGTGCAAAAGAGCCATCGCGGGAGCCTCATAAATTCCGCGGGACTTCGCGTCGATCACTCGGTTTTCGATCTGATCGCTCATGCCGAGTCCGTGTCGACCACCGATCTCGTTGGCGTGTTTGAACAGGTCAAATGACGACTCAAAGCTCTTTCCGTTGATCGCCGTCGGAACCCCTCCCACAAACGTCACGCTCACCGTCTCGGGTTCAATCGCGACGTCACGCTTCCAAAACGCGACACCCATGATGGGGTTCACAATGGTCATCCCCTTGTCCAGGTGCTCGAGGTCTTTGGCCTCGTGGGTCGCTCCGAGCATATTGGCGTCGGTGCTGTAAGCCTTCTCGGTACCCATGCGGTAGGGAAGTCCAACGGACTGCAAATATTCTGACATTTCTTTGCGACCGCCAAACGCATCGACGAACTGTTGGTCAAGCCAGGGCTTGTAGATCTTCAGCGCTGGGTTGGTCAAAATGCCGTACCGATAGAAGCGCTGGATATCGTTGCCCTTGTGTGTGCTCCCATCGCCAAACACGTGGACGTCATCCTCGCGCATCGCACGAATGATCGCGGTGGTCGTCACAACACGCCCCAGCGGAGTTGTATTGAAATATTTTCGGCCGCCAACCGCCAAGTGAAATGCGCCGCACTGAATCGCCGTGAGCCCCTCACGGACGAGCGACTCGCGGCAGTCAACCAACCGGGCCGCGACGGCGCCATGTTGCAAGGCACTGGGTGGAATATCGGCGGGATTGCTCTCGTCCGGCTGCGCCAAATCTGCTGTGTACGCGTGGACGGACAGGCCCTGACGCGACAGCCACGCCACAGCACAACGTGTGTCCAACCCACCAGAATACGCGATTCCGAGGCGAGTACCCTTCGGAGGAAGTGATCGATAGATTCTGCTCATTGTGGCCACGTCGCTAACACACCCACGCGGGCGTTGTCAGCCGGTTTGCAGCCAACAAAGAACTATCCGCGCTGAAGCGTTCGAAGCGCCGCTTCGGTCCGAAGAGTGCGCGCGTGGTGGGCTATCAGAAGCAGGCCGCGATCGCGATTCCATCGCTCAGTGACCGCGGGATCAACCATCGACCAGGAGCTCTCAAACCCAGCAATGGCGGCTGCGAACTGCTCGAAAATTCCGTCAAGCGCGAGGTGTTTTGCTGGCGAAAGGTAGTTTCCCTTGGACAGCCCAGCGAGCGCAAGCACCAGCGCGAGAAGTCGCTGGGTATGAACGGGCAGCCAATGCGCCCGGCGGGCCGTGGCAAGAAGATAGCCGACGACAGCACCATGAACGTGAATGTCTTCGATCGTTCGAAAAGGTTTTAAATACTGCAGATATCCATCTCCAGCGAGCACGGCATTACGATGCACCCGGACCGCATCAAACCTGATCTTAGCGTGGGTGATCTCTGGCACAAACGGGGTCGCGGGCATGGGTTGGATACTGACCCCGGGAGCGCCTGCTTCTAGACAGATCGCTCGTAGTACTTTGTGCGCTGGGTCTGTGCCCGGTTCTGCCGCAATGACAATAAATTTTCCTGTGCTCTCGACGGTAGAAACCCAGCGTTTGCTGCCCTCAATGATCCACTCGTCAGCACTAATCTCGCTGATTTTGCACTGAATGGCTTTGGGATGTGCGCCACCTTCTTCCGTTGCGCACAGCGCAATTGCACCGGTCACGGTCGGACAAAGCTCTCGAAGAGCCGCTTGGTATCCTCCCAGAAAAGCGTGAGCGATGCGCTCGGCTTTAAACCCAGCAAACACCGCCGCGGCAAACGGCCAGCTCGCCAATGGCTCCGATGGGCCATCAAGGTTCACCGCACAATACGCACGGTGCACCGCCAGCCAGCCAGCGCAGTCCTTAACGCCGACACCACCGTGAGGCGCTGGGTCGTCGCGCATCAGCTTCTCAAGCAACGCCTCGATCCGATGCATTTATTCTCCGAGCTGTTGGAGCAAATCCTTGGCGTCGGCGAGCTCTGCATCCTCCGACAGCGCGCGTTTCGCCAAAAACGCCGCCTTACGCGGATCGCCCTGTCGGTAGGCGATCACTCCTTGGCGATAAAACGCCTGCGCGCGC
>JANNCG010001127.1:0-2378 GCA_031386385.1 Myxococcales bacterium | reverse complement strand
GTGAAGCCGTACAAGCTCGGAAATCCCTGAAATTCGACAAGCTTTCCGTCGAGCTCGCCGTTCTCGTCACGCACAATGGCAAAGTCCACTTGGATGCAGTTGGCTACCGCGTCGCGCTTTGGGACGTCGTAGTGCTTGGGCACGATGGACTCAAGCGAGCTGACAAAGCTCGGCTCACAAAGCTCTTGCACAATCGCCTGCGCATACTCTTGCAGGCGGCTCCGCAGCTTGGTGGGGATAAAAAACGGCGTCTCAGCCACACGAAACGGAACCGTCGTGTTGAGCTGCTTCTCCATGATCTTGAGGTACTCATGGTAAACCGCCGGGGTGTACTGCGCGTTGAACGCGCGGCGATAGTCGGGCTGCATCGAATTTGGGTCCGAATGGTAATGGCAACCACACCCACGCAACTAGGACAAAACAGAGCGTCGTGACCGTCGAGAGAATTTGTCGTGAATAACAAAGATCGAGTCGCACTGCCCCGGCGCGGACTGTTGGGTCTTCGATTTGCAGAATCCCCTGCAAATGATGGAGTTATTGTCACTGAGTTGACTCTCCCCGCAGGTGCTAAAGCGCAGGGAGTGTGTGTGGGCGATGTACTGCTCTCAGCGGATGGGTACGCTTTTGACAACATTTCTGTCTTTCGCGCTTGGTCCGCCGGAGTGAAGGCGGGCGTGAGCGTGCGACTCTCTGTGCAAAGAGGTGCTCAGCTCTTATCGCTTGAGGTGATCCCGCAGCCCGCGCCGATTGAGACCGCCGAGGGCGTTCGGTCGCACTATGGGCAGGCCTCGTTGAGTGATGGGACGCGACTGCGCACGATCATCACCGAGAGCACGGGGGGCGTGTCCAAAGCTGTAGTGTTTGTACTTCCTGGTTATTCGCTGACAAGCTGTGAGTGGGCGCAGCACCCGGACTTCAGCCTGCGCCGCTGGGTGCAGGACGTCGCGCTCGCGGGATACAAGGTCTTGCGTGTCGAAAGGCGCAGTTGTGGTGAGAGCGACCGATGTCTCGACGCGCAGGGAGCGATCATTGATCCGGGGTTTGATCGCGAAGTGCAAGACTGGATTCAGGTGCACAGCGAGCTGTCGCGAGAGGGCGAATTGCGTGATCTGCCTTGGGTTTTGTATGGATATTCGCTAGGCGGACTGCAAGCTCCGCTCGTTGCCCCGCAGATCGGTGCCGCAGCGATAGCAGTGTGGGGCTCGGGCTGCGACACTTGGTCTGAGTACAGTGATGCGCTGCTTCGGCGCCGGATGCGGTTTGCCGCGATGCGAGAGAGTGACATTGAGCGAGCGGTTCGAGCGCAACAGCGGTTGTTCGCTTCTGTGCTCTTGGGAGGGCACAGCTTGGCTGATTGGCACTCAAAGGATACCGCCGCGCGAGCTTTTGCTTCGTGGCTCGGAGTGACAGAAAACGAGCAAATTCACGGACGAAGTGTGGATTACTGGCGTGGGGTGTACTGCTGCCCCTGTGCTGATCCATTAGCGCAGTGGGACCGACCCATGCTTGTGCTTCGTGGAGAGAGTGACTGTGTGACGTTTGCACACGAGCATGAGCAGATCGCGAAGATGGCGCGCATGGGAGAGTATGTCTCAATCCCCGGCGTCGACCACGACTACACACAGCACGCCTCGATGGAGGCTGCGTATCAGAAGACCACGTTGGGTGAGTACTCACCGTTGCCAGCGTCGGTGTTCACGCGCTGGTTAGATCGCGTGCTGACTAGATGATTACTGTGAAATACCAGGCAAAGCTGCGGTCGGTGCGCCCGCGGGTGCGCTGATCTGCAGCATGGCTGAGATCGTTGCCGCGACGCGTGTTTGCTCAAATGTCTCGGTGCTCTCGCCTCTGCGTACCGCTGGCCCGCTCATCACCACAGGCACCTCAATGTCATACGCCCACGGCGAGCCATGACTTGTCCCCGACCCGCGTGGCATGCGCTCATCCACCAGCGACCCTTCGCCCGGAACCACAAACACGTCCCCAAGCGGATAACTTGCATGTGATGGAATACTCCAGCCCACCGCCCGCTCAACGCGATCACGGCTCGCGCGCAGTTGCTCTGCTTCGCGCACATCGTAGGCACCATAAACACCTGGAATTTGCCTCAGCGCACGCATCACTCGCTGCACAATGTTTGCGCGATCGGGCGAGCTGCGAGCTTCGGGTGTGAGAAACACAAACGGCTGCACGTACGCTTCGACAAATCGCGGTTCGATGGTGACAGGGCCTCCGTCGGTCACAGTGGCTCGTGTTTGTGCGTCCGCAGCAACACCGGCATCACGGGTTGTTCGTACGAACACATCCGCACCCACGCCCGCATCAGCACCTGCTTCAGCGCTCATTTCACTTGCCAAAATCCGGTTGATCTCTGTTGG
>JANNCG010001090.1:0-3187 GCA_031386385.1 Myxococcales bacterium | reverse complement strand
TAGAAATTGCATTTTAACAACAGCTCGATTTGCTTGGGTCTGCGGCCGTCTCGCCACTCGGGGCGCAGCACGAGGCGCTCTCACCGCTTGCAAGAGAGAGCTTCTTTTTCACCACGATGCCCGCGAGCGCTGCGAGGGTCTCTCGCGATGGATACGCTCCCTCGACTGCGATGCGATCTCCCACCACAACCAATGGCAGGACTTCGACTCCTCGAGAGAGAGCATCTTTGACCACGGTGGTCTCAGCAAAGGCGCCAGGTTGTTGTGAGAGATTGAATCGCTCGACAGACACGCCTTGGTGTTTCAGCCAATCCAGGTCTGCTGCGAAGCGGGCCAGATCTGACTCGATCGTTGGGCCACAGACCCCCGTTGCACAACACATAGCGGGGTCAAAAACACGGATGGTAGCGGTCATTTGGAAGTCCTTTCATTGATCGGTAATAAACGATTCACTGTGCAGATTGCGGGTTGGCTTAAAGCCCTCCCACCAGAGCCTTGAGCCGACGGAGCGCTCGTGGCGCAATACAGTAGCAAACTCTGGGCCCATCCACTTCGCCCCGGATGAGCCCGGCGTCTTTGAGGACCTTCAAGTGTTGAGATACCGTGGATTGTGCCAGGGGAAGCTCTTCGACAATATCGCTACAAATACAGGAATTTTTGCGAACCAAGAGCCGCAAGATCTGCACCCGCGCCGGGTGGCCAAGCGCCTTCGCCAAACTCGCGAGCTCTTCGTCCGCGGCATTGCCTTCGACGGGGCGCAGATCAGTTTGATCGTCTGCTGGTGGACAGCAGAGCTGGGATGCTTGTATCTCAGCGGTCGCACGCTTCATCGTCAGAATACGATAGAACTGCCGTTTTGGACTGTCAAGTCCCTCCAAAGGGAGCCGCGTTGGTTTATGCGATCCACATCCCACGAGCGAGTGTAGACTCGGGGCATGTACCACGACATTTTGAACCAAATGAAGAAGCAGCTCTCGCAGATGGACAAGTGGCTCGAAGCCGCCGTCGCTCACGCGGAGACCAAGAAGTTTGACTCAGCGGTGTACCTTACGCTGAGATTTGCCCCCGATCAGTTTGCGTTTGCGCGGCAGGTCCAGGTAGCCTGTGACACAGCCAAGCTAGCGATCGCGCGAGTGACCGGAAAAGACGCGCCGTCACACCCCGACAATGAGGCAACGGTTGCAGAACTTCGCGCACGCGTCGCTGCAGTCGTTGCGTACATGGACGGCTTCACTGCCAAAGACTTCGAAGGCGCCGCAGAGCGAACCGTGACTCAGCCTCGCTGGGAAGGCAAGATCATGAGCACGCACGACTACCTTCTCGAGCACGCGATGCCGAATTTCTACTTTCACCTCACGCATGTGTACGCCATTTTGCGCCACAACGGGGTGAGCGTTGGCAAGCGTGACTATCTCGGGACGCTCACGCAGCGAATGCCCTAAGCACTGCGCGTTGGGGAGAAGGGCGTGTCGCGAGTATCGCTTAGAGCAGATACGGGATGATCGCCTTGCGGTCAGCGGGATACTCTGCGAACTGAGATTTGTACCAACGGTGGTGCTGCAACGCGCGGGGAAGCAGGTTGGCGATGGTGTAGATCGCAAACGCCGCACCCGCGAGCGACCAGGTAAGAATCGCCCACCCAGTCCACTCAATAATCTCAGCAAGATAGTTAGGACAAGACACCCACTGATAACCCCCACCATAGGGAACCTTGTACCCGGTTTCTCCCGGTTTGCGCAAATTGCGCAGGATGGCGTCGGAGTGCAGGTTGAGAAAAAATCCAAAGGCGAACAACACGAGCCCGAGCCCAAACTGCGGCGTCGCGAGCCAGCGAGACGGATACACACCGAACTCTGAGATCCACCGAGCGTTGAGGTAGCTGTTGTACAGCTGAAACAGCCCTCCCATGCTGATGATCGCCAGCGGCATACGCTTGGCCCCAGCGCTGATCCGAAAGGGAAAAATCAGCGTTCGATTGACGTAGTGCACCTGCCAGATCGCGAGCATCACCAGGGGTGCGAGCTCAAACCGGTGACGTCCCATGAAGTAGATGATCGCCCAGCCGAGCACTGCCGGAAGCTCCATCAAGATCCACCCAGTGCGTGCGCCGACGGTCGGTCCCCAGCCAGCTTTTTGATGGCGACCATAGGGCGCGACAACAAATACCAGCAAGGCAAAGGTCACCACCGCGATGGGGTAGTAGGCAAGCGTGAGGGTGTGGTGCAGCGCGCTCTCTGTCATCAGAGCGCATTGGTACCACAGACGTATGGGAGACTAAAGCGACGCGAATTCTCTGCACAAAGACGCGAAGCACCAGGGCCTCTGGCGGCGGCTATCGAAGAGCGCCCCGAGGGGGCACCTATGCATCTCAGCTCGTTTAGGGGCTTGCTCAGACGGGGTGTATGAAATCACCCAATTGTGAATGTGAGGGCTGCGCTGTGGAACACGATGAGCATGTGCGCAGGAACAGTGATCAGGCCAACGGTCTGCGAAAAGTCGCAACGAACCGGCGAACAGGAGGTGACTCGTGGTCAACTAAATCTTCAAACGAGACAAGTTTGAGAGTCTCACTTTGTAGTGACTCAATCTCTTTCCGCGTCAGCGGCCACGGCATGGAACCTGTGGGTTCGCTCTCATCTCGCGCTCTGGCGATAAGCAGGAGTGTTCCGCCGTCGGCGACGGCTGTGCAAATCCCTTCTGCGGCTATTTTTCTCTCTCGAGTGGGCAGGACCTGCAGCGTGTAGACCTCGAGCACAAGCGCAAAGCGCCGTCGCCACGCACCGGGAAGTGCCAGCGCATCGCCCACAACAAACTCTGCGATAGGACCGCACCGATCGGCCGCGGCTTTGACGGCAGACGGCGCGATATCCATCGCGGTGACCTCAAACCCACGACGAACAAGCTCTGCGGTGTTATCGCCCATCCCGCAGCCAATGTCTAAGGCCAGGCCTCCGTGTTGAAGCGCATTCAGGTGCGCATCGAGCCAGCGAACCAACAGCGGGTTCGCTTCACGATCGTCCCACGGAACCACGGCCTCACCCGCTCGCGCCTCGTGATAAAGCCGTTCAAACCACTGCGTCGGCTGCCCTTGAGCGAGCGCCTCATCCGCGAGCTCGCGCGCACGTTTTCTCACCGAGTCAACCATCGCAAACTCCTTCTGGCGTGATGATCGCACACTTTGTCCATG
>JANNCG010001024.1:0-10365 GCA_031386385.1 Myxococcales bacterium | reverse complement strand
GATGGACCAACGTCCGCACATGTGGCGTGGTGGGTTCCGTTGAAGACGACGCCTGGGATAGTGAGCGAGGTCACGCTCCCGTTGTTTCGGTCACGGGTGCAAAGTTGGTGGCAGCGCAAAGCGATGCAGCGCGATGCAGCGGTTGAGAGCTCGGGGCTCGCTGATGTGTTAGGAAAAGTGCTCTTCGTCGCCAATACAGCTGAAGATTTGCAGGCAGATATCGACTCGCTCACGGGGCTTAGGGCGTACGAAATCGACTGAATCCTCTGCGGGACTACTTCCCCGGTGTCTGTGCTCCGCGCGCTCCGGCGACAAAAAGACCGATAAACAGCAGGCCAATGAGCACCCAAGGCACCGCGCGCTTGGCTTTGTCGCGCATCCCTCGCTCGACTACCGCGGCAGGACCCATGTGCGCTTGTTGCTCTAAAAAGCGAAACACGCTGCTCCACACACGCTGCTGATTGGCGAGTCCTTTGAGCCCGTGCCCTTGGCCTTCAAACTCAACGTACACCACGGGCTTGTGCGCAGCACGCAGCGCCGTCGCCATCTGTCGCGACTCACGCACAGGGACGCGATTGTCATTTTCGCCGTGCAAAAGCAGCAATGGCGCGCGCAAGAGGTCCACGTGCGAGATGGGCGAGCGATCGAGCAGGCGTGGGCCTTCGGTGGCGGGGTTTCCGGCTTCGAGCAAGACCCAGTCAGGGATGTTGCAGCGCTCGTGAAAGGTCACGATGTTTGAAAACCCAAACCACGAGACCCCAAAGCCCCAGTTGAACTGCTCTCGATGACCATTGATCTCCGTCGGCATCGTGAGCGCGCGCATCGTCGCGTAGCCGCCGTGACTGCCGCCGTATACCCCGATTTGCCGCTCGGTTAAGTGCTCTCGCTGCATGAGCCAGCGCGAGACATACATCAAGTCAATGATCTCATTACCGCCTAAGTCATGATCATTAAGTGCTGCAAAATCAGCGCCAAAACCCGAACTTCCGCGCACTGCGGGCGACAGCACAATGGCCCCTGCGGCGCACAGAATTTGCGCTTGCGTGTCCCAGCGATTCTCTCCGCCGTAAAACGCCGTCACAAACGCAAACCGCTGCGCTGGTGTCGCGGGAGGATTCACCGGTCGATGCAGGTATGCGTGAAGGCGTCGCGTCGCGTGGGTGCGAGGGTCTTGGTCAAAAGTGTCAATGTTGACCCGCTCTACGGTGCACGTCTCGACCGCGTGTGCCACAGTCGCGCTCACCGCTGCACGCTCACGGGGATCAATGGTGATCGCCACGCTGTCGAGGCCCACTCGATCTTGTACGCGAATCTGCTGCAGAGCGAACATACGACGGCGCGATTGCGCTGAAAAAAGTGCGCCATTTCCGTGATCGTCAAGGGGCGAGTAGCTCTCGTCAAACACACGCCGACCGGCGATGTCTCCAGAGGTGGGATCAACCACAAACAGCTCACTCTCGTACGGACGCTTGACCATCGCGCCGACGTAAAAAGCTACGGGCGCGGCGGCGTTTTCGGGCTGTGAGTTGGCGATTGCTACCGGTCGCGCAATGGCTTCGGTTGGGGCCATCGCGCGAAGCTGCACTTCGCTCCAGGGACGCTCTTGTGAAAACGTCACCATTGAGTCCACGTCTTCAGTCAAGCGCGTCAACTGGGTGTGCGTGTGCATCGGAAGATTGAAGCGGTACAGGTTGGTAAATCCGCTCTCGTCCGAGGTGTACACAAAGTTGTCGTTGTCGATCCACTCGCGCATGGTGTCCACGTTGCGGCGCCGGGTGCTGACCTCAGTGAGCAGACTGAGCGACGGATTTTGTGCGATCAAATCCACGTAAATGAGGTTTTCGTGTGAGCGATCACTCGCTCGCAACACCGAGATCACAACGCCCGTTCCGTCGGGGCGAAAGTTGACGTCACTCCAGGTGAAGGTGAGCTCGGGGGTGTCGCACACCACCTCGCGATCACTCATGGTACTGAGATCAATCACGCGCAGACACGAGTGATAGGGTGCATGAGCGCCGTGCCTTGGAATGTATCCCAGCCTGGTTTTTCGCTTGTCTAGGCCAAACCCGTAGACATAGTCGTGGTTGGTGACGCGCTGCAGGGCTCCGGTGTCTGGCGACATCGTGTAGAGATTATATCGCTCTTCGTTGGCTTCATCGGCCAACACGATGAACTCACGGCGAGATGGGACGTAGGTTAAATCTCGGAGGATCCGGCGGTTCCAGTCGATGTCACCGAGTCGTTCACCGCGGGTGAGATCCACCACCGTGTCGCCAATGGTGATCGGGAGCTGCATAAGACGGCGACCACTGGGGGTGTCGTGAAAGTACAAGAGCTTCTCTGCGGTCAAGTCCGCGCGAAACCCCAAGTACGGAAACCCCTCAAAAAACGGCCGTAGATCAATCCGTCGGTCACGAAAATGAACCACCCGATCCACCACGGCAGCGCCCCCAGTGGTCTGTGGTGGTTGCGCTTGTGCGTGCGCACCAGAACTGTGGGCTAAGAGAGCAACGAGGGCCCCAGAAGCGGCGACGGACATTGCTGCGGTTAACCTATGACGGCCAGCCACACGTTCTGTCGACACAGCCATGGGCTCAGTGAGCGTTCTTTTCACGGCTCGAAGAGTGCCACAATTTCAGACAAGACCGAACGATTCAACGCCACCCTCAGTTATACTGGGCCTCGAAAACATGGCAGACCCGTTAAAGATTTTGTTTGTCGCCTCTGAGTGCGCCCCATTTGCAAAGGCCGGCGGCTTAGGGGATGTGGTGGGGGCCCTCCCGAAAGCGTTGCACAAGCTGGGACACGACGTGCGCGTGCTGCTCCCGCGGTATGACACGATCAAAGCCAAGACAACACACCACGCGGCGCCGCTTGGGATCCCCATGGCGGGGACTGAGTACTGGTGCGGTGTTGAAGAGACGGCTCTGCCGGGAAGCGAGGTGCCGGTGTATCTGTTGGATCATCGGTCGCTGTACGGACGGGGGTACATTTATGATCCACCCAATGGGTCGGCGCGTGATAATTTGCTGCGATTTTCGACTCTTTCGCGCGGCGCGTTTTGGCTCGGGCGGCACTTGAATTGGGTCCCGGATATCTTTCACGCGCACGACTGGCCCACTGCTGCGATCTCGATGTACTCAAATACGATTGAGCGCGACACGCCCTTTGGACGCGCGGCCACGATCTTGACGATCCACAACATGGCGCACCAAGGGATCTTCTCAAAGCACCAGCTCCCACAAACTCACTTGCCGTGGTCGCTGTATCGCGAGGACGGTCTTGAGAGCAACGGGGCCCTTAATTCACTCAAGGGCGCGCTGTTTCACAGCACCATGTTGACCACCGTCTCGCCCACGTACGCCAAAGAGATTCGCTCAAGTGAGGGTGGGTTTGGGCTAGAGCACGTGGTGAATTTTCGTGGCAACGACCTCCTAGGTATCCTCAACGGCATCGACGAAGACGAGTGGAACCCCGCGACCGACAAGCACCTCGCGCATCATTTTTCGTCGGACGATCTGTCAGGCAAATTGCTGTGCAAACGTGACTTGCAGAGAGAGATGTTCTTGGACGTGCGGGATGATGTTCCGCTGGTGGCGGTGGTGTCGCGGTTGAATGATCAGAAGGGGACCGACGTGATCGCGGACTGTATTGGCGACCTGTTGGCGCTTGGGATTCAGCTGGTGGTCTTGGGCAGCGGAGACTCGCACACCGAGAGGACTCTCTCGACATGGTCGCACCACGGTGGCGGGCGTTTTCGCGCTTGGATTGGCTTTAACGAGGCTCTGGCGCACCGTATTGAAGCGGGCGCGGACCTGTTTTTGATGCCCTCGCGGTTTGAGCCATGCGGGCTCAATCAGCTGTACTCACAGCGCTACGGGACGCTCCCGATTGTGCGTGCAACGGGTGGTCTTGAAGACACCGTCGCGCAGTCCGATGGCGAAGGCGGCGGTACAGGGTTTAAGTTTTGGGACTTAAACCCTCGGTCCCTCGTTGAGACGGTCCGCTGGGCGGCGGACACTTGGCGCCAAAAGAAGGCACACACCCGCTCTATGCAGCTTCGCGCGATGCGTAAGAAAATGGGCTGGGATATCTCAGCTAAGCAGTACGCCGAGCTGTACCGATGGGCGCTTGAGCGCCGGCGGGGGTAAGCGGGTTTTGTGCACGTCTGAAGCGCCAGCGTGCGAAGGCGGAGGCGGTGCCTACTCGATGGGCTCTGGAAGTCGCATCGGTTCACCGTGCCATTGATCATTGTTTGCGTTATCGCTTCCAAGCAATAAAGTGCTTTTGCCCCATAACCACGCAGCACCATCACGATCGATGCCGAACGAGACAAATGTGAATCCGCCGAACGATTTGAACCGGTCAAGTCTGGGTTCGCGTTGTGGCGGGAGTATCATCGGTTCTCCGTCTGGTACGTCTTCGAATGGTTGGCGACCCCAATACCAAGTCTCGCCGTTGCTCAATCTCGCACACGCATAACGTCCAGTGCCTCCCAATTCGACCACGCGATCAGAAAACGGGACGGGTAGAGGCGTTGCGAATTGCCGCAAGTTTCGTGATGGATTGAGACCTCCGCCCCAACAGACGAGGGTGCCGTTGTCCTGGAGTGCACACATAGAGTAGATACTCGGACTGAACATTCTGACGGCCCGCGTGGCCAGTGATCGTGTCGGGGTCAGGGAGATGCAAGTGTCGATTGGGCAGCCATCAAGCAACACGCCGTTGCCAAAGGCGCCTGAGTCATTTGCACCCCAACACCACACACTTCCGTCTTCGAGCGCTGCGCAGACTGAGCTTAAATTTGAAGTGATGCTCCTTACCCGAGCAGACAGTCCCATTGGGCGCGGCGTTGGCGAGCACTGCAGCCCACTGCAGTTGCGCAGTTCAGCGGACGGGACTCCGAGTTGACCCGGTCCGCCAAAACCCCAACAATACGCATCGCCTTGGGTTCGAACAGCACAAATCGCCCCTCGCCCCTGTTCTCGAAGACTAACAACGGGACGCAGCAGCGCTTCACCAGGTTCGAGTCCCGACGAGAATGGTCCCATTTCACCCGTGGTAACCGTGCCTCGTCCGAGCGATCCGTATAGGTTATTGCCCCAGCAAATGAGCGATTGATCGATCAGTATGGCACACGCCGAACTTTGAAACACCCGGACTTGGGTTGCCTGAGAAGCAAGAGTGATTCTGCGGGGAGTCGCCGACGAGGGCATGCCATTCCACACGGCCATGCTGTAATTTCTGCCCCAACAATACACACGACCATCTTCGGTTAGGCCGCACGCAGTATCAAGTCCAACTGCAATCTCTTTCCACCGCGTGCGGGTATCTCCAGCTCCATCCACTAACGCAGCATCTGTTGCGTCCAGAGGGACGACGTCGGCAGAAATGGACGAGGCGCAACCAATAAACCACAAGACCGAGAACACAGGCACGAACGCGCTCGAGCTCATTGCATCACTCCCCAGGTATACTCAAATCCGTTTGGAGGGAACGATGGGTCGACTTCAAACGCACGAAACGAGCGGAGGAGATATGTAAAATCAAAACCACCTAGATTGGATCCTGAAAACAAATCTGCTGCGTAAATACCGGGGTAACTGGCAAATGTAAAATGACCAACGCCGCTGTCGCCGTTGGAAGTTGTGGGGACTGGAAGCCACGGAGTAAACCCATCCAGTGTGCTGTATGGTTCGACGTTATTCGAGCAAAAGGGTGTTAACGGAGTCGCAATCGCCTGTTCGACTACAGACGAAATGACCCGATGCGCATAGATTAGACCGTTATCGTCAGCGCGACACGCAATCCAAAGGTCTGTCGGGTCACCGTTAAACTTGTCGGCAACGATGGCGGTGCACGCTGCCGATTTACTGGGATCCTGTCCAACTTGGAATGACTCGAGGTCTCCTACGGCATTCCGGCGAATGAGCGGCACCGTTCCTGTAATCGCGCCGCTGACAATCGGGAATCTCCGTACAACCAAACCGATTGCATTTTGAATCGACGAGATCGCAGGAAGAACTGTATAAATTCTGTCAGAAGCCGAACGAACGACGGTCGCCGGATGGGTAAATGCGCCCGCGGTTCCGCACATTAAATCCGAAACGGTAAACCAAGTGCCCCAACTTCCCGGACCGGTACCAACAGTCTCGACCAATGCCGGTTTGGTTGTTTGTACCAGTGCTCGTCCAAGTGGATCGAACGTGACCGTAGGAGCGGTAGTCGCCAAAAACGGCTGCATCCCCAACAACCGTGGAATCTCTTCCCAACTCGACCATCCAATGCACGAATCGAGCTCCGTCACTGAGTGCCAACGGGCGAAGAGTTTCCACTCCGCACCTAACTTCGCCGCGACAACAACGATCGCGAGACTCGACTTGGCATCGACGGCGATTGCTGGCTTTGAAAGAGCATCAGCACCAACCGGAGCACCAAGATCACCGAAACTGTTGCCGTTGCAATCGCTTGCTTGGACCGTGCCGAGTAGGTAGCGAGGTTGGATATGGACGGCAAGAGTGACCGCTCCCGTGAGGGTCACAAACCGTGTTGAATACGCGATCGTTGAGACCGTGGAACGGTGACTCGGATTGATTGCCGCGCTGCCTACGGGCTCCCAGTATGAGTGAAACCCCTGCCCATCTGCAGAAGCGCTTCGCGCGTTAGTCATGCCAGAGAGAATTAATACTGTGAGCAAATTCGCGAGCGTTTTTGAGCGTTCATTCGTGGCCCTTTCACAAGTCGGAATTGTGTCGCAACTTCCGTGAGTCCACAAACACCAAATCGCTGCCCGAGGCGTTCGTCTAACTTCCCTCTCCGAAGGTATCACTAATCAGCGATACGTGCTGCGACCGCTGCGACGTTCGCTTCAACTCGCCAGCCAGGCTGTCCGTCGACCATCGCGTTTGCGGGGACCGTGAACATTGCAGGGTCAATGGCCATACCCATGGCGTCCGTACATGCGCCGCCAGCGATCAAAGTGCACAACGGCATGTTGAGCGAGACGACCTGAATGCGCTTGGCGTCTGCCACCGTGATCACGGCCTCGAGGACACCAGCAGGCATACCGTTTTCAGTGGTGCGCCAGTTGTTTGTCAGTGGGCCGCATGAGTTGAAGCCCAGCGCGCCCATCTCCATCGCGGTGCCGATACAGTTGCGGTTTGCCGTCAGGCGCATGTCACGGATGCGTGCGTTTCGCAGAGGCAACTCTGTGAGCAAATTTGCACGCATATTGGTGTCATACACGGGGATCGTGATCAAAGGCGTGACCACGGAAGAGACCGTGTCGCCGGTGATCATGGCCGCGACGTCCAACGGATTCCATCGATCAGCGGCGCCAGGCATAGGGGCTCCGCCGCTTACGAAGCGCATCATCTCGTTGTAGTAGCCACTGCCACGAACGACGTTGATAGGCTGTGCGAGTGTCCCAGTGCGAACGCGCATGGTGGTGAAGTTAATGTCTACGCCCCAAGAGAACACCGCGTTGCGGATTGCGTCGTTGAGAATGCGTCCCACTGCGGTGCCCATGGAGAGGGTGCGTGGTGTTTGGATGTCAATCTGCGTGATAACAAACCGAGGATTCATGGGGTTGTTGTCCACAAAACGTGGGCAGAATGGGCCCATCTCGCCGGGGCATGATCGGGCGGTGAAGCCCACGCAGCCGGTCTCGTCGTTCATGTACGGAGCGACAACTGAGCCGCGTACGCATGCTCCGCCGTCACCCGCTGGAGTCGCGTCGCCGGTCGCGGTAGGGACATCGACGGGCATGTTGACAACATCGCCTGTGGCGTTGGGGACGTCGTTTACCACGGGTGGATTGCCGCAAGCAGCGACGGTCATTGCACACAAGGTCGCGGTAGCGATTGCAGATTGCCAATTCATTTTTTCATTCTCCTAAAGGGATCGATGCTCAATTAATTTTGTAGTCGTAAACTTGTAACTGACCGCGGAGTTTAATCCACACTCACCAAACTCGCGAACTCCTTCGCACGTGCCAAGATCATATTGCGGGTGGTCTCTAAAAGTCCGAGGGTTCCGTACTTTTCGACGCAAAGTGAGGCAGTGGCGGAGCCCATAATCACCGCGCGACGCAGGGCCGCACGGTCTGGGTTGGGCTGTGATGCCAAATATCCCAG
The DNA here is from genome assembly GCA_031386385.1 of Myxococcales bacterium. Taxonomy (GTDB): domain Bacteria; phylum Myxococcota_A; class Polyangia; order Polyangiales; genus JANNCG01. The sequence continues at coordinate 2,230 of JANNCG010001024.1, read as the reverse complement.
CAATGCACCTGCAAACGAGTCGCCAGCTCCCGTGGGGTCCACGACCTTGTCCACGGGGTATGCGGGCGCGTGAAAGATCCCGTCTTGATCAAACAGGTACGCTCCGTACTCGCCTTGCTTCACGATCACGCGCTTGGGGCCCATCTGTTGAAGGGCCTTTCCGATGCGACTAATATAGCGCTCGCCTGTGAGGTCGCGTGATTCATCTTCGTTGATAATCAGCAGGTCAATTCGCTTGAGCAGCGCATCGAGCAGGGCACGCTCACCGTGGATCCAAAAGTTCATCGTGTCTGCTGCGACGAGCAACGGACCCTGCACTTGGTCCAAAACGCTTGCCTGCAGGGCGGGGTGAATGTTGCCCAACAACACATACGGCGAAGTCTTAAACGCCTCGGGAATCTTCGGATTAAACGTCTCAAACACGTTGAGGTACGTCCCCAAGGACTCTCGCGAAGCCAGATCCGCTGCGTACCGACCGTGCCAACGAAAGGTCTTGCCACCTTCAATCACTTGCACGCCGTCCAGCGCTGCCCCACGCTCACGAAGCGACTCAAGCATGGTTTTCGGAAAATCATCGCCCACCACCCCCACCACTCGGGGTTGTGCAAAGTACGCCGTGGCCAGGGCGGCAAACGTTGCCGAGCCTGCGGGCCACTCAAAACTCTCACCGGTGCCTGCGAATTCGACGGTATCGACCGCCATTGAGCCTACAATTAATACACTCACGTTATACTCCATGCGTTGAGCGAAAAAACCGCGTGTGCGTACCATGGACTCGCTCTTCAAGAAAGCCCCGTATTCGTGCTAACCCCTGAACAAGCCGGTGATTGAGCCTCTGTCCACACTTTCAGTGCCCCCGCCGAGGACTGCTCCCGCAGTCCGGCGCAATCCTTGGGTGCTCTTTGCTCTCGCTGCCGATGTGGCGTTAGTGCTGGGAGTCCTGAGAATTCAAAGGCAAATTGAGGTAGCTCCGAAGAGCGTCACCGCGCGTCAGCCATACGGCGCGCTGCAATCGGTGGCCACGCTGAGCGATCGGGTGATCTTTTTCTACCCCAGTGGAACGCGCGTGGTTTCGTTGAGAGCAGACCTCACTCTCCCCGGGGCATCCATGCAGGTGAATTCCTCTCCGGTTATCTGGCGAGCAACCACAGCAGACAGTGAGTCCAGTGGGAGGGGGAGGTTTTGGACGGACTTGTCGCGGCCGGCAGTGCAGACGGTTCGTGCATCGCGTGTGGTGACTCTTGAAGGCAGCGCGGTGTTGGGCGATTCGACCGTACGCTGGAGCAGTGGGGGCGTGACGCTTACAGCGAGAAGTGGGGCCCTGGTGAGTCGTCCGTGGGTTGAATATAACGCGCAACGGATGTACACCGACACGGATTTTCGTCTGCACGAGGCGGTGCTCGCGGAGGTGAATGGTGAGCAAAATATCGTTGATTCACGCGGTGCACGACTGCGGATGGCCAATGGGCGCGTGGTGAACGCACGTGTGTCGATCGCCACCACGCTGGGGAGCTTGTGGGGGTTTGAGGTGCTGGTGCCTGGATTTTTGACGCTGCTGGGAAGTCACCTCGCGCTGCTTGCATCCGCACGAACGCAACATGAAAACGATCGGCCGTTTGTGCAAAAGTTTTTTCGTTGGTGCGGATTACTAGGCGCGTTTTTAGTGGGCGCCATCGCGCTCGCGGTGTGGAAGGTGTGACAGGTCGCAAAAGCCCAATTTCGCCGACGCATTTTCGTATGTGCTGCAATTTTATTGACGAATCGCACCGACAGTGACTGTCGGTCCCCGTTTTTGCGCTCTGTGAAAGGTCGCTCACGAGCGGCTCTCGAGTGTTCTAGGCGAAGTGCACACGTGCGTATTTTGAGGGCCTCGCTGCATTGACGAGCGCGAAGGCGTTTGCGACAATTGCTTCAATGACGAAGTCGTCAAGATAGTGGTGCGAAGGATGGGGTGGGGCTTCGCTCACTGACCCTTCGTGCCGTCGAAATTGCTGAACTGAAAGCGCGAAATAGCGCAGAAAGAATGCGATGAAATCCATGTTGGCACGAAAAATGAAGGGGGGGGGATTCGTGACGGATTCGCTCTCTCGAGGATTGTTTACAACAGACTAAGCGCGTTTCGCTGGGCGAGCGCACTGACCACTCTGGGGATGTTGAGTGCGTTGGTGAGCTTCTCGACTGGGTGTTTTCCCGGTGATGTTGTGACCCCTGATGTGGTGATTGATGTGGC
>JANNCG010001022.1:0-10200 GCA_031386385.1 Myxococcales bacterium | reverse complement strand
ACAATCCACAGTGCCCCGCCAAACAGGGGCCTGATTGGGATTGGCCAACGAGCGTGACGCCTGCGAGAAGCGTCGCGACGCCAGTCCAGAGAAGGGCTTGACCCAGGGTGTACCAGCCTACCGAGCGCGTACGAGCGCGATACATCGCACCAGTCTGAGGCAGATCGAGAAGGACCGTCCCGATGGTGCTGTCGCGGTTGCGCATGTGCACCTGCAATTGACCGATGCTCAGGTCCGCAAAACACGGCGTGCGACAAAGAAATCGCCGACGCTCAACGCTCACCATCATGGGCATGGGTTGGTCGCCAAAAGCACCCATCGTGCCAGTCGAGCCGAGCAGAAACGGGCTCACCGACGTGGCCATGGGACCAAAGGCGCTTCGCGCTGCAGGGGACGGGCCAGGGGTGACCCACTCGGTGATCTGCCGCATTCCAACCACGAGATATACGTCTACGGGGACGTCGTCAGAGACAAACTCAATGCGCGCGTGAGGGATCCCCACGGATGCTCTCGGCGGCGCTTGAACAGCTGTGACTGCGTTGGTTGTGGGACCCGTTGCCCAAGGCGCTCGCGGCGTTGTTGTGGTTGCGGGCGGAGTGGTTGTCCCCGGTGCTGTCGCTGGTGTTGTTGCTGGTGTTGTTGCTGGTGTCGCTGGGAGCGGGGCCTGTGTGGAAGGGCTCGCAGGGAGCTGCGCGACAGGCTCCACCGACTGCGCCCGAGCCGGATGCACGTGCACGGTCAATGCGGTAAAAATCGCGATCGTGCTGGGAGTGAATTGGGAGGGGTACCGCACAAAGAATGCTGCTATTTGGCTCTTTAAACAGTGAATAGACTTTAAGACGCGATCGTACGATAGGTTGCCAAAAGTTTGCGAGGAAGACAGAATCCCCACCAAACGTAACAAAACACTGTAACGTCGCAGAGATCAGAGAAAGTCCTAGGAAAGAGAGTCAGTATGTTAATTCGCAAGTTGAACGCAGCCCTGTTGATGGCCGCCATGGGTATTCTTGGCAACGGCTGTATTTTAAACGTCGGGCCAAGCGGTCGAAGCACCTACCAAAGCTGCAACACCGGTGAAGTATGCGGAGGCTCGACCTGCCAGCAAAGCGGGCTGTCGCTCGCGGGGATGACCGGAGGCAATTTTTGCACTCTCGCGTGTACCTCGAACGCAAACTGCCCAAGCACTGGCGCAAACAACGGCGTGTGTCTGGCTCCGGCTGGCTCCGGCGCTCAGTGTTTTGCCAAGTGCATGGGACCGGCTGACTGTGCCTCGGGCACAAGCTGCGGGCAAGTCAACGCAGGTGGGATGATGATCAGCGTGTGTGTTCCGACGGGCAACGTTGCACCGGCATGTGGCGCGGTTGGCGCTGCTTGCTGCGCAGGCGGCACTTGCACCGGCGCTAACGTTGGGTGCGCCAGCGACAACATCTGCAAGCCCGGGGCCTACACGGGCTGCACAGCGGCTTCGGCAAACCAAAACGCTCAGTGCGTCGACGCTCCGACCTCCGCAGGCACGCGCGTGCAGACCACCTGTCAGCGCCCCATGTTTGCCAACGCAGGCCCCGACGGTTATTGCTCCGTCGCTTGTCCTGACAACCGCAACGAGTCGTGCCCAAGCTTTCCTGGGACCACAACGGGTTGCTACCGCTTCATGGGCATGACTCAGCCCATGTGCTTTGCTGACTGTGCTGCCAATCCAAACATCTGCCCAGCAGCGACTGCATGCGTGATGCTCACGGGCAATACCGGTGCTCAAGTCCGCGTGTGTGCACCACCCCTGGCGATGTAATTCAGAGCTTTTTACAAGCTGAGCGCTGCAATCGCAGCGTCTGACAGCTCGAAGCTCACCCAAATATTTTGCACATCATCGTGCTCATCAAGGTTGTCGTAGAGCTTCAAGCACAACGCGCCTTCTTCGGGCCCGACCACGATGTGGTTTTTGGCCAACTGCACCAGCCCTGAGCTTTTGACCGCAATTTTGGCGGCTTCAAGCGCTTCACGCACCGACTCGATGAGCTCAGCGCTTGTGGTGATCACCCACTCTTCGCCCTCGTCTGAGATGTCATCAGCGCCAGCGCCAAGCGCGATCTCAAAGAGCTGCTCTTCGGTTGCGACCTTGCGGTCCAAGCGTATCTGACCTTTGCGATCAAACCCCCACGCGGCACAGCCACCAATCATGGAGCCGCTGGCCTTCTCGAAGATCTTTCGGATCTCTGCGGCGGTGCGGTTGCGATTATCGCTGACAACATCCACGAGAAACAGCGTCCCCGCGATACCGACTCCCTCGTACGTCAGCTCTTCGTAGATCGCGCCTTCAAGCTCGCCGGTCCCGCGCTTAATCGCCCGCGTGATGTTCTCTGCCGGAACATTCACTCCCTTGCACACATCAATCGCCTTGCGCAAACGAGGGTTGCCCGCGGGGTCCCCGCCAGTGCGCGCAGCGATGGTCACTTCTTTGAGTGCTTTGGTCCAAATCCGCCCACGCTTTGCGTCGGTCGAAGCCTTGCGATGCTTGATCGTGGCCCACTTTGAATGGCCGCTCATGATGGTATCTCCTCGTAAAATCGTCGGTAAAAGCCCCTCGGCTTATACCAGCGTCGCTTCACATTGGGTACCGACTCGCGAGGGCGATCAGCGGTTTTTCAGGTCGGCAGTGCGCTCAGCGGGCGACTCGAGTTTTTCGCCAGTGGGTCACTGAGGCTCACGCGCGCGGCGTGATGAAAGCGATCAGTTGCTGAATGTCCGGCGCTACAATGGCCGCTTGCACTTGAGCGAACGTCTCGGCCGTGGTGCGTGACTTTAGTGCTTGCTTCTCGCTCTCGGTGAGCACGCGATTTAGCCGAAGCGCTGCCAAGCTGAGCAGCGTTTCAGCGCGTCCTTCTTCGCGTCCTTCTTCGCGTCCTTCAAGTCGTCCCTGAAGCTTCAATTCACGATCGATCTCTGCGGACCAACTAATGATGTCCATGATTGCCTCTCGTTCTTCTTCCGATTCTGCCATAGATTCTTCAGGGATCAAGCGCAGTGAGCGAATCCAAGGCAGCAGTGCGTCGCGCTCTTCGGCGTCTGTCGGAAGTTCGTGAAGTTGCTTGCATGCGAGCGCGAAGGTTTTTCCTGCGCTCAGCAATCGGAGCATGAGTGTTGATCGTATAGGGGGCAGCTCAGAGGTCACCACCAAATGCAGCGCGAATCCCTCGGCCGCGCTATAGAATCCGCTGGGCCAAGGCAACTCTCGACGCCCTTCGGGCAGTTGCGAGACGGCAGGTTTCGTCGGAGCAAAACCGAGCAATCGCCGTGCGGTTTCTGGATCACCGCCAGCGATGATCCAGAGGGGGAGATTCTCTGCTTCGGCCTCGTCCGCCTTGTCTCCAACACGGGCGGCTTCACGGCGGAGCTGCGCAGCGAAATTGCGCTGTTTTTGGATACACTGTCGCACCTCGTTGAGCGATGGCGCTTGGTGAAACGGTTCGACCAAACAACGATTTTGTGTGATTTTTCCCAACCAGCCGCTCGTGTGATGCTGGGGATCGAAGTCCGGTATCGGGAGCTTCGGCGCGCTGATAAAACAGTCGACGACCTGCTCTTCAGCGAGAATGGACTGCTCCTGTCGCACCCGAGTTCGTGGGTGGGTGCCTGCTTGCACAATCAGCTTTCCGAAGTAGTCGAACTTGTTTCGCATCCCAACAACGAAGGCTGTAGCACGCAACTCGCGCTCATGCATGCACTGCTTATCTGCGCGCAAAGCCCGTTGGCGGAGACGGTGTCGATCCGATCGGTTGACGAAGCAACCAGCGCGCCGTTAGGAGCTAAAAAATTGCGCCAGCTGCTCGCGCCGCGCGTGTGCATCAGCGCGCCCAAGCTCGACCAATCGCCTGCAAAATGCACCATCAAACAACAAGTAACTCGCCAGATCGGCCTCTTCGTTAACGCCCGATTCAAGCATCGCGAGCAGCGAGCGCGTCACGATGGGTCCGGACAATTTGCCTTTGCGCACGTGGTCCGCCGCGATCCGACCAATGTCCTCGCTGGGCCGAATCACCAGCGTTTGAATGGGTCGATACTGCTGCACCTTTTTCTGCTCTGCGGCGCGGCCAATGCGGCGCTCGAAGTCTTCGCCAAAGGTCTCGCGCCCGAGCTCTAACAAATCGTTGATGCGGTGCAGCAGCTCTAGGTCCGTCTCGATGTGGTCGAGCAAAAATGCGTTGAGGACTTTTCCGAGCAAAAATGGCGCACCCGGAGAGCGTGAGCTGGGCGAGTGTCCTTCGGGTGCAGCGCTGCCGGTGACCTCGCGCGACAAGCCCACCACCAGCAGCTTGTTCGCGCCCAAATGCAGCGCGGGGGCCATGGGTGTGTTCTGCCGCAGACCGCCATCACAGTACAGCATCGAGCCCACCCGTACCGGCGGAAATATCAGCGGAATCGCAGCGCTCGCGAGCGCGTGCTGCGGCCCAATGGACCCAGGCACCACGTGCGTTCGCGGCCCCAACCGAGAGGGAACCTCAACGTCCGGATGCGCGTCAATAAACACCGCAGTGCGACCCGTCGCGATCTCAGTGGCGCTCACCGCGAGTGCGCGCAGATGCCCCCTCGCGAGCGATCGTCCAATGGATCTCCACGGGACCTCAGAGGTCACCAGGTCCACTAGAGGCTGAACGTTGAAGATCCCTTGAGACTCGATGCCACCACCGAGGAGAACCTTGGGGAGACGAAGGGCCTCAAGCACGCCAAAGCGAATCACGCTCTGCAGCTGTAGGCCCGTCCACAGGTCCACGAGCCGTCGAACACCCGCTGTGGGCGCGTGCGCGTGCGCGGCGAGGTGCACTGCGTTGATTGCGCCGACGCTTGTTCCGCAGATGATCTCGATCGCTGGAGGTTTGCCCCCTAACCGCGGAAGCTCATCAAAAACGTACGACAAAACTCCGGCTTCATACGCACCGCGTGCGCCTCCGCCAGAGAGAATAATAGCTGTAATATCACCGCGCGGGGGCGTTAGGGTCTGTGGCGAAGAGGTCACGAATTCGTCTATTTATCTATTGGGTAAGCCGGGCGAGAGCAGGTCTTGCTCACGACCGAAGGTTTGGCTGAGAACGTTTGCGACGAGACAGCGCCACGACCAGCTCTGCCCGCTGTGGTTGATCAATGGCGCGCAGGGCTCGCTCAAGCGCTTGCAACACGCGGTCGCCTCGCTCGATTCTCCAAGGCTCAGCCATGATGGCCTCAGCGAGCACACGATCGATGTACTTAAGGGCCGTCAGTCGATCACCAGCGCGCGCGGACGCTTCTGCTGCGTAGGCACGAGCGTGCAGCGAATATTGAGACATTCCCGTCTCGGTCGCGATGCGATCAGCGTCCTCAGCGCTGGCTCTGGCTGCGCGAAACTCTCCGCGCGCGAGCGCCACAATGCTATCGCCAAGTCGCACACGTAGCAGGTCATACTTTGAGCCCGACGCGACCGAATCTTTGCGCGCGCGCTCAAGCTCTGCGAGGGCAGTCTCGGTGTCTCCACGCGAGGCATACACCTCTGCGAGGGCGACCCGGGCGTCCGCCGAGCCGCTCTGCTGTCCACCCATCGCGACGAACACATCCAGCGCTTTGCGAAGGTACGCCATCGCGAGATCTTCACGGCCCATGGCCGCGTATGCTTGACCAGCGTTAGAGAGCGCAACCCCTAGCCGATCACGCTGACCGGTCTCTCGCTGTGCTGAGATAGACGCTCGGTACAGAGTGAGCGAGTCCTGATAATCTCCTTGTGAAAAACACGCGACACCGAGCGCGTTGAGCACCTGCGCCAAGAGCCTTCGGGGACCAAATCGCGACAACAACGCGTACGCCTCAGCGTAGACCTCAATGGCGCCTTGCACTTCACCGCGCTGGCGAAGAAGCGAGCCTTTGGCGATCAACACTTCGATGCGAAGCGTGCGCGCGGCGCGGATCCCTTCGTCGGGAGTACCCCCTGGAGGAGGCTGCACAGCGTTGCGAGAGTCGAGCGCTTCGAGCGCACTATCAGCCGCCAAAAGGGCCTCGGCATAGCGGCCTCGTTGGCCCAAAAACATGGCCAACACGCGCATGGCTTCGGCCTCTGCACGCGAGTCCATCGCGCGGCGAGCGGCACGCGTTGCCGCCGTCACGTCGCGCTCAATCTGTGCGCCCAAACCCGTGTCGAGCTTGTAGCGTGCTTGTCTGGCCAGTGCGCGCGCGATCAACCGAGGGTCGCGAGACTCAACGCTGACCTGCCGCAGGGACATCAGGGCGTTGCGTCGTGCACGTGTGCGCCCACCGAGACGGTCAATGTCTTCGCGACCGGCAAAAGCCGCAAAGCGCAGCCCATGAGCTTCTGGATCGGTGGCTCCTTCGGTCAGGGCTAACACACGAATATACTGCTCGTACCCATCACGATAGCGGCCCACCGCACGAAGGGCACCTGCCGCCTCAAGCCACGCCCTGGCTGCGGGACGAAGAGCACCCGCGGCCTCTCGGTGACGAGCGACCATGGCCGAGCCAACACCGCGGGACGAGGTTCGACGCTCAAGGACTGCGGCGATGCGGGCGTGCATTCCGGCGAGCTGAGTGGGGTCGATTGATGCGCGTGCGACTCGCGCGAGGGCTGCGTGCGCAAAGGTGAGTGAGTCGCTGGGGGCTTTTGCGCGCAGAAGGATTCCGTCGGACAAAAGGCGGCCAATCGCTCTTGGTGCGTCATCCCCCGCAAGCGCCTCAAGCACATCCGTCGGAACCTCACGATCAATCAACGCACACCACCGCGCCAACAATCGCGCCTCTGGTGCCAACGAGTCAATCCTCGCAGCCAAGACCTCTTCAAGCGTTGTCGGCAACGGCGCTTCGCCTTCGCGTGCAGCAGACAGCTTGACCCGTGAGCCCTGCTCATCCATCTGCACTTCAATGCGCCCCCGATCACCCATCGCCTCGATCACTTCGAGAATCATCAGCGGATTTCCACCCGCTACGGCTGACACCTCGCGCTCTAAGTCTTCTGAAACCTCCGTTGCCCCAAGCCGCGAAGCGACCAACAAAGCACGCGCGGCAGGAGCCAACGGGGCCACCATCAACACCGAGGTGCGGTCTGCCTCGCGCACAAATTCATCTCCGTCACGCACGCCAAAGAGCAACGTCACAGGACCGTTTGGTGGGCGTTTGGTGAGCTCCATCAACACCGAGCGCGAGCCCTGATCCGCCGCATCAACCCCGTCGACAATGGCCACTAGCGGCGCAAGAAGGGCGGCGGCTGTGAGCAGCTTTCGCAGGGCAATCGCCAGCTCGCGCGCGACGCCATCAGTTGCACCATCGTCGCTGGATTCTCGGCCCAAAGTGACTCGGAGAGCGCGCTTCGCGGCACGACCCGCAGCGCCAGAGCCCAAGCCCACAAGCTCTAACGTTCGATCAATCGCCGCGTCAATGGCCGAACCGTTGTCAGCGTCGTCTTCGGCGATCGTTAAGAGACTAAACAGCCACTGAGCGATCACACCAAACGAGCGATCACTCGCACCGAAGGCAACAGAGGTGCGCAACACCGGTCCGCGCAGCGCCTCATGCTCTGCGGCAAAGGCTGCGAGGAGGGCGCTTTTTCCCACGCCAAGCTCACCTGCGACGAGCAGCACTTGCGCGCGCTCAGAGGCGGACACTCGCTCGGTAAAATCTCTCAGCCGAGCCATCTCGACTTCGCGACCCACAAGGACCACCAACGAGGCGTCCACGGCGGCTTCGCGTTCGCCACGGGATTTTGCACGCTCAAGACGATAAACGCGGGTGCCGATTCCAGCGCGCGCGGTGCTCTCGCCGAGGACAAAAGCGCGGCGAACCAAGCGATAAAATCCCGCGGTGGCGAGCACTTCACCCGCAGAGGCCACATCCGCGAGGGCGGCGGCAAACGAGGCGCTCTCATCGACGATGTCAAACCCAAGCAGTGAGCCCGAGGATCCTCGCGCAACGGCGGCCACACCGCGGGCCACACCGAGCGCCACACCGGGCATCCGCTCTGAGTCTCCCGAAAACGCCGCGAGCGCTTCAGCGACATCGAGCGCTAAGCGTGCTGCGTTGAGCGCGTGATCAACACCCGGACGAATGACCCCGACCACCAGGGTAAAACGGCCGCCATCTAAACGCTCAAGCGTGGCGACGGCTTTGTACGCAAGCGAGGCCACAAGGTCTAACAACGGCCGGGTATCAACGGTCTGTTCGGACTGCGGATTGGCTACAAATCGCCCCGCGACGACCGCGACGTGAAGCCGCTCGCGGACCAAGCCGATGTCGCCCATTCCGGTGAGGGATGTGCGGGTCCCTTCGGCTGAGCGTGTGCGTTTGCCGTGCGCGACGGTTGTTCGCTCTTTCTCTACGGGGGACTCAACGTCCGCAACCTCAGCTCCCGCAGGATGAAACACCACGCGAGAAAAAAACCGACTGACATACTGCTCGAGCGCGCCCGCGTCCCACTCTTCACTGAGCGACCGCAAGTAGCGTGTGAGCCATTCGGCCACCTCTTTCGCAGTGTTTGCACGCTTGTTGCGATCGGGCACCACCAACTTCGAGATAATCTCACGCAACGGGGCAGGCACCTGCGCGGCCACCTTCTCGATATCGGGGCCCTCACCGCGTCGAAGTCGCGGCAACAAATCCGCGCCGGACACCACACCATCATGCAGCGTTCGTCCCGCCGCGAGCTCTCCAAGCATCACGCCGAGGGCATACAAATCCGCCCGCCGATCGACGGTCTCAATGCGGGCTTGCTCAGGGGACATGTACGCAAATTTGCCCTTGATCGCCAGGTCGTCATCCCCGGTGCTCATGCGAGCGCGAGCGATCCCGAAGTCACCGAGCTTGACCACGCCATCGTGCGACAACAAGACGTTGGCAGGAGAGACATCTCGGTGCACGATCTCAAGCGAAGCGCCCTCGTCGTCTTTGCGCTCGTGGGCATAGTGCAAACCGCGCGCAACTTCTCTGGTGATCCACGCGCACAACCCCGGAGGAATCCGCTCACCCCGCGCATGCGCCGCCCGCGCGAGCTGCGCCAGATCCGGCCCGTCGATAAACTCCATGACGAGCAAGAGGGATGTTCCGTCGGCTTCGAAGCCGTACACCTGAACGATGTTGGGATGGTTGAGCCGAAGGACCACTCGGGCCTCGTCAATAAACATCCCACGAAACCGCGCGTTGGCTGCAAATTGCGGGAGAATCCGCTTAACAACTAAAAGCTTATCAGTGCCCTCAGCTCCGCGCGAGCGTGCGAGAAACACCTCTGCCATGCCTCCGGCCCCCAACCGACGAAGGATGGTATAGCGGCCCAATCTCGTAGGCGTTGCAGTCGTCGGCGAGTCGGCCATTTGTCACAGCGACGATACGCAGAATTCACAGAGGCATGCAGGCAAAAACCGCTTCACGCTCGCGAAATCCGCGAAATTCGCGCTCGCCTAAATGCACAAAATGTTCTGCACTGAGCCCGCCGCCGCCCTCTTCTGTCGACAGCAGATAGCGCTGCGCCGCGCCATTGCACAGGTACGTGGCGCGATCGGCCTCTTCGAGCGCGTCCATTCGGGCACACTTGTTAATGGCAGTGCACAAAAAGTCCCGTCGGGCGATGGTGAACCCACGCACCAGGTCGTCCTTCATGACGGCGGTCTCAAAGTAGACAACTTTTTTATTCTCGCCCGTGTAGAGCGAGATTTTTAAGTGTGGATCCGAGCGCGCATCAAGCAGGCGAACAGCGGCAGAAAACTCCTGAAATCGCTCTGCCAAAAACGTCGTGATGTACTCGTGCCAGCGCTTGGCGTCGTGGGTAAACACCAAGATCACAAACGCATCACCGACTCGATTGGCGAGATAAAATCCCTTGGTTGCACCCGAAGGGTGACGCACTAAAGCATCGCGCATGTGCTGCCACGCGGCGAGATAGCCCTTCATTTTTTCAGTGGACTCAGCGTCGGTCTCAAGTCGATCAAGTGTGGCTGTGAACCCACGAATGTCCGCATAGATCACCGCAGTTGCCTCACGACGTCGCGGCTGCTCGTCGTGGTCGTTGGGCGGAGGAAGCGATTGCGCGGTCACTTGTTGTCGTCTTCGTCGTCAAAGAGCTTACGTACTGGCGTTAAACATGGCTGAAACTGCGCAGGCTGAACGCGTGGCAAGTTCGGCTGCACGACGGTAACGGTTGAAGTCGCGCCCGCGTCGGGACGATACGCATAGCGCAGACAC
>JANNCG010000998.1:0-7157 GCA_031386385.1 Myxococcales bacterium | reverse complement strand
CCCTATAGGGGACGGTGTTTTTGTTTTGATGAAGATTCCACCACGCGAAATATCAATCGCATACTGGTCAATAAACTCATCAAAGGTAGCGCTCTTGTACTTCGCCTTAAGCGTTGGAACTTTGATGCGCTGGTCCTTCCGGTCGTCCGACATCGGTACTCGTACTCCGTCCGCATCGTTTTTTTTGATTGTTGTAAGCCGCAGATCTCTGCAACTTTTCTCTCGATGCGAAGTGACCGGAGCATACCTTTCAACAGGCTAAAATTGCGACGAAACAGCAAAGTCTCTGCATCAGGACTATTGAAACTTTTGAATTGACAAAATATCCAATAATTTCAATAGGTAACAGAATGTTGTTGAGCCCCAGGGTCAGATCCCACGTCGTCCATCCAGGGCCCGCGCCAACGTGATCGGATCAATGTACTCAAGGTCACCCCCGTGAGGCACCCCGGCTGCGATTCGGGTGACCCGAACATTTTCGCTTCGAAGTGACTCGGCCAAGTACAGGGCCGTGGCCTCTCCCTCAACTGTCGAGGCCGTTGCGACGATCACCTCTTCGGTGTTCGCCTCACGCACTCGATCCATCAACGCTTGCAACGGAAACACATCCGGTCCCATCCCACTCAACGGATCTAAGAGGGCATGCAACACGTGGTATCGACCGCGAAACGAGCCCGCTCGTTCGATGGCATCGAGCTCCCATGGGCGAGCCACCACGCAAATCACGTTGTCTGTTCGCTGGGGATCACGACAAATAGAACACTCTTCACGCCCCGTGTAGGTTTGGCAGACAGCACACTGTCGCACGCGCTCTGGCAAAGTTGTGATCGCATCACCGAGCGCGTGAGCGTAGTTCGACCCAGTTGCGAGCAGACTGTACGCCATCCTTCGGGCTGATTTTTCGCCAACGCCAGGCAGTCGCGCGAGCAGCCGAACTACCCGCGCAATGGGATCTTCGTCATCAAATGCCATGAGGTTTGAGCTTCTCTGGACTTAAAACACACCAGGAATTTTGGCGCCGCCGGTCAACTTGCCCAGCTCCGCATCGAGCTCTGTCGTCGCCTTCGCCAGGCCTGCGTTGACCGTTGCCGCGATGGCATCAAACACCATCGCTCGGTCGTCACCCATAAAGAAGTCCGGCTCGACATGAACCGAGACCACCTCGCGTGCGCCATTGACGACTACTTTGACTTTGTCGTTGGCACCGAGGGTCTCAAATGTCTTGGTTTTGAAGTGCTCTTTGGCCTCTTCAATTTTGCGCTGTACCCGACTGGCTTGGCGCAAAAGCTCGTTCATTCCGCCGCGAAATTGCATGTTCGTTTTATACACGAATCAGCAACGGTTTAGGTAATCGGATCGCCTGGCAGTTCAATCTTTCGTATTTCGCCGCCCAACACGCTGACAAATCGCTGGACGGCTGGATGCGTCCGGGCCGCGCTCGCCAGTGCCGCCCGTTGCACGACCTTGTCTGCCTCGCGTTGTGCGGCGATCGTTGCACATTTGTCTGGGAGTGAGCCCGTGACCACCTCAAGCGTCGGTCGGGTGTCGCTTCCAAACGCTCGTTGAACCGCGATTCGAATGGCCTCTTGCACCTCTGCGCCGCTGACCTTGCGCGCATAAAACGAGTTCGCCTCGTACGCGATCCGAACCTTCTCGGCGTGCAACTCAAGGATCACTGCGTGCTCAAGCACCGCAACTGGCGCGCTCTCGATCACGGATAGCACTTGCGCCCAACGCTCAAGATGCCTTGCAGATGCGCTCACATCCATCCCGTCGGGGACGCGTTTTTCGGCGACAACGGCGGTCACCACAGGGGCGGCCTCTGGCATCGTGGTCGTCACGCGTTTGGCGTGATCAAGCCATTTTGGCGTTGGTGCTAGATTTGGAGTGGCTGTGGTTTTTGCCTCAACGACGGATGCAACCGCTGTGGTTGACGCAGTCTCAACCGGTAGGGGAGCTAGAGGACTTGCGACTGCTGGTTGTTCAGACAAATCAACGGCCACTGCGACTGCAGCGGTCGAGCCCTGGTTGCCTGGGCGGACAATCGTCATCGCGCGTGGTGGTGGGCGTGCAGGTCCTCCTCCTCCCGGCACACCTGTCGAGCCCACTGGATTGGTACTGCTGGCTGGCCCAGTCGAAGGGCTTGATCCATAGCTGTTTGGGGCGCGTGCTGGAGCAGGCGCTGGTCTCGCAGAAGTCTGTCCTCTGGTGTCTGCAGAAGCACCACTATTGATACGGCGCTCGAGATCTCCGAGGCGAGAAAGAAGCTCATCAACGGGCATCAACGGTGGCCGATGCGCCATACGGACAAGCGCCATCTCGAGCACCCACCGAGGTTCACGTGCACGAGAGATGTCCTCGACCGAGCGTGACCATCCACCAAACAATCGCTCAAGATCCGACGCATCGGCGCTCTTGGCGATCGAGAAGACATCGGCGCACTCTTCGTCCGCGAGGTCGAGCAGAGCCACAGGATCGGGGACAATTTTGGCCACCACAAGGTCGCGCCACAATCCAAGAAAATCCCGTGAAATAGCTGACAGATCGTATCCCTGGTCCGCTACTTGTTGCACCGTCTTCAGGGCCGTTGGCGCGTCACCTCTCAAGATGGCTCGCGCGAGATCGTACAGCACTTTGCGGTCTGCGACTCCGAGCTGGTGAGACACTTCTGTCCCAACAAGCGATCCGATGGAGCCTGCGATCACTTGGTCTAAAAGAGAGAGCGCGTCACGCATTGAGCCCGCCGCTTCGCGCGCAATGAGCGACACCGCCGCAGCGTCATAACCGATGGACTCTTCTTTGAGGATGTACTCGACGCGACCGCGAATTTGCTGCGCAGTGAGCAACTTGAAGTCATACCGCTGGCAGCGTGACAAGATCGTGATCGGAACCTTGTGCACCTCCGTCGTGGCAAATATAAACTTCACATGTGCGGGTGGCTCTTCAAGCGTCTTCAACAACGCGTTGAACGCGTTCTTCGACAACATGTGCACCTCGTCGATGATCACGATCTTGTGTCGATCACGAGCGGGCAAGTACGGAAGCTCTTCTTGCAAATGCCGAATGTCATCCACCGAAGTCCACGTCGCCCCGTCGATCTCGCGGACGTCCATATCCGCTGAGCGCGCGATCTCTTCGCAAGCCGAGCACTTGCCGCAGGGCTCAACAGTTGCGCTTGTCGCAGTCAAACAGTTGAGCGCTTTGGCCAGCACGCGGGCGATCGTTGTTTTGCCCACACCGCGCGGCCCGGTGAACAAAAACGCATGTGCGACGCGATTTTGTGCAAACGCGTTGCGAAGCGTCTGTGCCACGTGCTCTTGTCCAACCAGATCAGCAAAGGTCTGGGGACGCCATTTTCGCGCAAGAACAAGGTAGCTCATGGTTGAGAAAACAAAACTACCTGTCCTTTAGGTCAACTGTCCATTACCTGGCTAAAATCAAATGATACACTGGGGCATAAGCTGTCATGAAGTTGCCTCACGCGTTCAGCACTCCACACGCTGTTATCACGATGAATACAGCGATTGTGCTCGGTCTTTTGGCTGTTTCTGGCGTGGCAGAAGCGCAAAGACGATCCGTGGCGGTGACTTCTTCATTGGCACAGCAAACAACGCAACAGCCCACTGTGGAGGCCCGAACGACAGTGCTTCCGGTGGTCGCGATTCAACATTTGGCAGACGAACCTACGATCTTGATTGTGGCAAGCCCTGAGGCATCGGGGGGGCAGCCATCGCCAGAGTCGTCGCTTTGCCAACCCGGAGACCTGCAGGTCTGGGACCCCGCTGCGCGCATTTATCGTTTGTGCAATCAACGAGCGGAGTCGAACCAGCAGCCTGTCACAACCTCGTGCGGATCAAATTCGCTCCAATACTTTGACGTAACAGAACGGGTTTGGCGTCCATGTCCGGCGCAACCCACTGCACGCGGAGTGGGAGCAGGAGCACGGTGTGCGGGTGGCTCACTTCAGTACTTTGATGAGAGTGAGCAAATCTATCGCCCTTGTCCAGGGACGCCTTTTGGCGTCACGACTGTTGCGCGCGAGCCTCTTGCGGACCGCTGTCGGCCAGGAGATTCTCAGTACTTTGATACACGCGAACAAATCTTTCGGCCTTGTCCGGTGAGCGCAAACCATCCGAGGCCCACGCCCGTGATCACTCCGGTGAGTCGCTCGCGCGGCCGGCCGGGACGTGGGGACTGTCCCGCAGGAATGCTTCAATACTACGACCGAACACTGAGGCTCTTTCGACCGTGTCCAGAGCCGGTCAACAACAACACAAACTCGGCACCAGTCGAACGAAATCAATGAAGCCTATGCGCGTGATGAGCGTCCGTGTGCTCGGGTTTTTAGCAGCAGTTTTTGTGACCCAGCGTCCAAGTCCGGCGCTCGCGATCGACGGGGTTCGGTGGCCTAGCACCACCACCACCGTCTCAACGGATCCGTTGAGAGCGCTTCGTTGGCCGTCAGGTGGGTGGACGTTTGTGCTTTCGTCAAACCGCTCGCTCGCGACACCCGCGCAGACAGCGCTCAATTTGTTGGATGTGCAAATGAGGCAGCGTCCAGTCGACGCGAGGGTGATGGCGCTGAGGGCGGTTCCACTGCGGTTGTTAGAGCGATTGCCTGAGGCACGACAGGCGATTGATCAGGCACGGTCGCTTGATCCGGCGTCGGTTGAAGACCCCGATGTCGCGTTGACTGATGCATTTTTGCTCGCAAAAGCTGGATCGTATGAGGCTGCTGTTCGCGCAGCACAGGGCGTGTTGCCGCGCTTGAGCGGAACACTGGAGAATCGCATTGAGGCCACCATCGAGGTGGCTCGATGGAGTCTCATGCGTGGAAACGCCGGGGTTTCTGCCGCCCTGAGCCTGCTTCGAGGGGCCGCCGCAGTGCAAACCACGCCAGGCACCCCGCTGGTGGTCGCGCTGAGCTTTACGCTCTTACTGGACCAAAAGATCGATGAAGCCCGATTCGTGGCGCGCTCGTCCGCGCTTATGCCTTCGAGCAATCCACCTCTTGGCACTCTCGCGCCAGGCCTTGTCGACACTGCGTGGAGCGCCGCCAATGCGTACACCGCGGCGGGCTATAACTCGGTCCCATTGCTTGTGACCGCGTCCACGTCCACACAGATCCCGACAGATTTTCGCAGAGTGATTGTGGATGCGTTGCAAATCGCCAGGGGTGTTGCCCGACCCCGGGAGCCTGTTGAGACCGGCGTCCTGCGGCCACAAGACCGTCGTCGGTATGAGTTCGTCGACTGAGGCTTGTGAGTGATCGTATCTATGTCGCACCGACTTTCTGCACCGCTCCAATGCAAGCTGTTCATCTCCGTAGCGCTCGTCGCGATTGGGCTTGGGCTGTCGCCTGTCGCCTACGCCGGACAGGTGGTGCGCCAGTCCTCGGTGCGGTCGGAGATCTTGCAAGAGAATCGCTGGCACAGCGCGGTGTCGCCGATCGGCGCGCGTGCGGACGCTCTGGCTTTTCGTGCAGAGGCGTACATGGTGCTGGCGCCCAGTGACGAGCTGATTGAGCTGCATTTACAGCGGCTTCAGGGGTCTCCGAGGTTGCAGGCCGCACGGCGCGACGATGCCCGCGAGCTGCGGCGACGATTGTTGGGCATGGCTGAGCGCGCGTCGCTTATCGCGATGCAAATTGCACCCGATCACGCGATTGCCAACTTCGTCCTCGCGCGAACACTTGACCTCAGTGGCGCGCCACCTAGCGAGACCATCCCGATGTTTGAGCGGCTGCTGACACTGCTCGACCCGCAGGACACCGAGCGACGCGCTACGGTGCTGTTTTCACTGGGAGTTGCCTACACCAAACAGCTTCGTTTTGAAGCGGCCAGAGACAGCTATCTTGAGTTAGTTCGCGACCCATTTGCCCCTGGTCGCGAGGTGACGCTCTGCAATCTCGCCGAGACGTACATGTATCTTCACGATGTTGATGCATCGCTTGAACGTTATAACGAATGTGCGAGCGCGTTGCCTCAACGCGCGACAGGGTGGTGGGGATTGGCTATCGCGCATGATCGGGCGGGGCATGAATCGGATGGCAGACGCGCGGCGGATCGAGCTCTCCCGGTCGACCCTGATTTGCGCGACATTCGCGGAGACGGCGTGTTTTACGTTCCCGAGTATGAGCGTTGGTACTACGAGGGGATGGCGTATGAGGCGATCGCCCGCTCGGCGCTGACGATGGTTGACCGACGTGCGGCCCTCAACTCAGCGGCGGGTTGTTGGAATCGCTACATCACCGCAGCCCCATCGACAGACTCCTGGCTCCATCGTGTGCGAGCGCACTCGGCTTCGGTCTTGCAACAACTGATCGAGCTTCAGCAGCCACCTCGAGCTCCGGGTCCTGTGCGACGGCAGTGATTGCTAGTCGCCCACTGTGTTCATCGCTGCGGAGAACAGATCGCCAACGGAGTCCAAGAGCCCATTGGCTGCGCCAGACGCAATGACCTGACCCGCAGTGCTGATTCCGGTCTGGGCCATGTGCATGTATTGTTGCTGTTTGTAGGCTTCTTCACGCTGCTGTTTGCGTTGTGGAGCACCTGCAAAAGCCTCGCGACAGTGACGGCACGCGGCATAGTCCAGTGGAGAGGCGGCGCCGCAGAAGATGCAGGACTGCGCCATGGGAGATCGACAGCGACCACACGCCATCGCTCCTGCGGTGTTCACTGCGGAGCAGCCAGGACACTTGGGGCCTTGTTGTACGCCGGCATACGCACGACGACAGTAGTTGCAGCCCGCGAGACCCGGAATGATCTCTGCGCCGCATGTGTCACAGCGGCGATCACCAGCACCATACGCTTTTGCCATGAGAAATTACTCAGAAGTGTAGCAACGTTTTGGCGTGCGTTACTGAACGAAAACACGAAAATGGCACCAGTTCATCACCGAGACGCGGTTGCCCTGAGATCGAGGGATGTTTCGCTGTGACACCAACCAGTGATCGACCATGCTCCCCGCTGCGGGTGCAATCCACCGCGCGAGGTCCGGTCGGTCCGGTCGCTCTGGAAAATCGCCGCTATTTGCGTAATGCGACAGCGTCTCTTGCAGCGTTGTCATTGGAGCGATTGCGGGGACAATGCTGTTGGTACTCCGTGCGGGCAACGTGATGGTGCTCATGGGGTCACCCCGCACTACGCACTCGTGGT